>NZ_QKSE01000017.1:0-91577 GCF_003234595.1 Curtobacterium sp. MCPF17_051
CACCCGGCCCCCGCGACCCCGGCGACGCCTGGGCGGTCGGCCCCGACGGCACCAAGGCATGGGGACGCTTCGGCGCCGCCGGCCTGCTCGTCGACGACGGCGCCGGCCGCGTGCTCCTGCAGCACCGCGTCGAGTGGAGCCACCACGGCGGCACCTGGGGCATCCCCGGCGGCGCACGGCACCAGGGCGAAGCAGCCGTGACCGCCGCCCTCCGCGAATCCGCCGAGGAAGCCGGTGTGCCCGACGACGCGATCGCCCTGCGCCACACGGCACTGCTCGACCTGGGGTTCTGGACCTACACGACCGTCGTGGGGCGCGCCTCCCGACCCTTCGAACCCGTCATCGCCGACCGCGAGAGCCTCGCCCTGTCGTGGATCCCGATCGACCAGGTCGACGACCTGCCCCTGCACCCCGGCTTCGGCAGGTCCTGGCCGGCGCTCCGTGCCACCGTCGCGACCACGCCGCACGTCGTCGTCGACGCGGCGAACGTCGTCGGCAGCGTGCCCGACGGCTGGTGGAAGGACCGAGCCGGCGCTGCGTCACGCCTGCTCGCACAGGTGTCGGCGCTCGCCGCGGGCGGGGTGTCCGCGTCGTTGCTCGACCTGCCGTTCGCGCGGTGGTGGCCGCGGTGGACCGTGGTGCTCGAGGGGGAGGCCCGGGCCGCTGCGGACGGTGGGGGCGCGAGCGTCGAGCGCGGTGCCGACGGAGACGCCGTAGCCGCCGCAGACCGCGGTGCCGCCACCGGCGCTGTCGACGTCGTCCGTGCTCCGGCCTCCGGCGACGACGCGATCGTCGAGTCCGTGCGGGCCGCGGTGCAGGCCGGCGACGGGCCGGTCGTCGTCGTGACGGCCGACCGCGAGCTCCGCGACCGCGTCGAGGCCCTCGGCGCGACCGTCCACGGGCCGTCCTGGTTGCGCGACCAGCTGTAGTCACCGCGCTGGGGCCGATCGTGTTCCGGATGGACTGGGACGCATGCCGGTCCTGATCGGTACGCTGGCCCTTCGTCAACGGAGACGCAACACGCAGGAGGTTCCCCTTGGAGCGCATCACCAGGGCCGACGACCGAGTCCACCGCCCCGCCGGGCCGTGGACCCCCACGGTGCACCGGCTGCTCGCCCACCTGCACGAGCAGGGGTTCGTCGCAGCCCCCGAACCGATCGCCCTCGGTGACACCCTCGAGACGGTCTCGTTCGTCCCGGGCGTCGCTGGGGAGTACCCCTGGACCGAGGACATCGCCAGCGAGGCAGCCCTCGTCACCAGCGCCCGCCTGCTCCGCCAGTTCCACGACGCCGGTGCCAGCTTCCCGCGCAGCGCCGCCGACGACCTCTGGTCGCAGGCCGAACGTGCTCCGGTCGAGACGATCGTGCACGGCGACTTCGCCCCGTACAACTGCGTCTACGACGGCATCGCCGCCGTCGGCCTGATCGACTTCGACACCGCACACCCCGGTCCCCGCGTCTGGGACGTCGCGAGTGCCGTCTACCGGTTCGCGCCGTTCACCACCGGCGCTGTCGAGGGATCGACCACCCCCGACCTCGACGATCGGCTCGCACGTGCCGCCGAGTTCTGCCGCGCCTACGCGCTCGACGACCGCTCCCGCAGCGTCCTGGCCGAGACGATGATCGCGTCCCTCGTCGCGCTCGTCACGACGATCGAGCACGAGGCCGCCGCCGGCAACCCGAAGTTCGTCAGCGACCTGCAGCACGGCCACGCCGACCTGTACCGCGCCGACGTCGCCTACCTGGAGCAGCACGCCGACGCCGTCACCGCCGCCGTCGCGTGACCACCAGCCCCGCGCGGCTCCGCTCGGCGCGGTTCGCGGCGCAGGGCATCGCGGCGCCCGGGCTGCGCCCCACGGAGGTCGTCGAGCGGATGCTGGGGGTGCAGGGGCAGGACCTCGGCCAGGTGCTCTGGGCCATCGGGGTCCGCGCTCCCGGGTCGACGCGGGACGACGTCCGCGGGGCCTTCGACCGCGGGGAACTCGTTCGCTCGTGGTCGATGCGCGGCACCCTGCACGCCCTGCGCCCCGACGACCTGCGCCTGCTGCTCTCGCTCACCGCTGAGCGGACCCTCCGCACGATCGCCCGACGCGCCGCCGAGCTCGGCATCGACGACGCCCTGCTCGGCCGGGCCCGTGAGGCGACGATCGCGGCCCTCGAGGGCGGCCGTGCGCTGGTCCGGGACGACCTGTTCGCGGCGTACCGCGCTGCCGGCATCGACCCGGCCGGAGGTCGCGGCTACCACCTGGTCCTGCAGCTCGCGCAGGAACGCCTCGTCGCCTGGGGTCCCACCGCCCGCGTCGGGCAGGGGCTCGTGCTGCTCGACGAGTGGGCACCCGCCACCGCTGAGCCGCCGGACCGCGACGAGGCCCTCCGCCGGGTCCTGCTCGGGTACCTGCGCGGCCGTGGCCCCGCGACCGAGGCCGACGCCGCGAGCTGGACGAAGCTGCCGCTCAGTGACCTCCGCCGGGCCCGGGCCGTGGCGGGGGACGCGGTCGAGGACCTCGGCGACGGGCTCCTCGCCCTCGCCGACCGGCCGACGGCCGCGCGCGTCCCCACCGGGCACCTTCTCCCCGGCTTCGACGAGTACCTGCTCGGGTACGCCGACCGGTCCGCGCAGCTCGACCCCGCCCACGCCGACCGCGTCGTCCCCGGAGCCAACGGCGTGTTCCTGCCGATGGCCGTCGTGCGGGGTCGCGTCGTCGGCACCTGGAAGCGCACCGAGCGCCGGGCCGAGCACCTCGTCACCGTCGCACCCTTCGGCACCCTCGACGCGTCGTCCGTCCGTGCGCTCGAGGCTGCGGCCGCGCGGTACGCGGCGTTCCTCGGAGCGCCGGTCGTGACCACGGTGGTCTGACGCGACCACCTGCGGACCGTGTGCCGAGGCAGCCCGGCCGCACCGCTCCTCCAGAGTGCACCCAGCAACCATGCGGCGGACTCCGACACTGCCTCCGGTAATGTCGCAGGGCCATGACGGACAGCCCGGCCGACGCCACCCCCTACGAAGTCCTCGGCGTCCCCGCGACGGCTGACGACGACGCGCTCCGCCGCGCCTACCGGCGGGCGGCCCGCGAGACGCACCCCGACCTCGGCGGCGACGCCCAGCGCTTCCGCCAGGTCCAGATCGCATGGGAGCGCATCGGCACGCCGGAAGCCCGGCGCGCGTACGACGTCGGGTCCCGCGCGTCCGGTTCGTTCGGTGCTTCCGGCTCCACCGGCAGGGGTGGCACCGGTCGCGACGCCTACGCACCCCCGGCAGCGCGTCGCGACACGCGCCCCCGGGCGCGGTCCCACGGACACCCCGGCGGTCGGTCGCGCGAGGTCTTCCTGCAGGCCGAGCGCGAGTGGGTCGGCCTCGGCGACCCCATCGAGGACCCCTACGACCCCACGCTCATCCGCTCCGCGCCCCGACACATCCGGCGGCTGCTCGCCGAAGCCCTGGCCGAAGAGGCAACCGCCCTGATCGTCTCCGACATGGGGATCGGCGTCACCGTGTGGCACGATCTCGACGCCGGGGCCGAGGGCAAGCTCGACCACGCCGTCCTGACCCCGAGCGGACTCTGGGCCGTCGAGTCCATCGACTGGGGCGCTCCGGTCCGCGTCGAGCACGGCGAGATCGTCGGCGAGACGCTCGCGCCGGGGGAGCGACCCGTCAAGGAACTCGTCCGCGCCGCCCGCGCCGTGCAGAAGCAGACCCGGGTGCGGTTCTCCGGCCGGCTGCTCGTCGTGCCGGACGCCGCCGTCACCGAGGACGTGCAGCTCGTCGGCTCCCCGAAGAAGCCCACCGCGCTCGTCGTCCGCCGCAGTGCGCTCGCCCAGGTGCTGGGCGGCGTCTGGTCGCCGGCCGGTTCGGTCGACGTGTTCGAGATCCGCGACCGCCTGCAGCAGACCGTCCGTTTCGTCTGATGTCCGCGTCGCACGTCGTGGTCGAGATCGGGGGCTGGGAGCACGAGTGCTGCGGCCCGGCGGTGGAGATCGGCGACGTCGTCGAGTACTGGGTCGTCTCCGCGGACGGAGCACGGCGGTTCGGCGAAGTCCGACACGACTCGGCGCGGACGCAGGCGATCCGTGGACGGGTCGTCGAGCTGTACGCGGTCGGCCGTGACGGACGGGTGGCGATCGAGCGGGTGCCGAGCGGTTCGGCCCTGTGCGGCTCCGACGAGGACGACGACGGTCACCTCGAGGCCCGCTGGACCGGGCAGCCGGTCACCGTCGAGTGGGACGGCGAGGCCGAGTTCGAAGTCGTCATCGACCCCTACGGCAAGCCGAAGCGTCAGTAGCCGCGGAGCTTCTCGAGGTCGCGACGCTCCCGCTTGCTCGGCCGTCCGGCACCGCGCTCGCGCATCGGGACGAACCCGGCCTCTTCCTTCGACAGCCGCGGCGGGGTCTTGTCCTCGAAGTGCTTCGCGGCCTCGGGGGCGCTCGTCCGCTTCAGGATGATGCCGGTCACCACGACGACGCGGTCGAAGCCGTTCTGGCGCACCCGCACCTCGTCACCGGGGCCGATCGGCTGCGCCGGCTTCGCGCGCTCCCCGTTCACCCGGACGTGACCGGCCTTGCACGCGGCAGTCGCGGCCGACCGGGTCTTCGTGATCCGGACGGCCCAGATCCAGCTGTCGACCCGGGCCTTCTCCATGTCGACACTCTAGGCGGCCCGTACCCTGGGGTGGTGCATGCGGACGAACAGGCGGTGATCGCCCGGGCCCGTGCGCTCGGGGTGCTGCACGACGCCGCGCTCGGCGACCGCCTGGTGGTCCGGGCGCACCACGGGGACGGCGCGCAGGACGCCCTCGGTGACCTGGTCGCCCGGACACCCGACGTCGTGACGATCGCGACCCGCCGCGGCCCGGTCGAGGTCCGGCTCGACGACGTCGTCGCCGCGAAGCCCGTCCCGCCGCCCCCGCCCGCGCGGCCTGCTCGGCGCTGACGCACGGTGCGAGCCCAGCACCTCGCACGGTGCGAGCCCAGCACCTCGCGCGGTGCGAACCCAGCACCTCGCACGGTGCGAGCCCAGCCCGGCGAGCCGCGGGCCCACGCGCCCCGCTCCCGACATACGCTCATCCCATGGCAGTCCCCGTCCCGCTCGGCACCGAGGACCGCACCGCCCGCCTCACCCTCCGCCGCCCGGACTCCTGGCGCCGCGAGGACACAGCCCAGGCGGACCTGCGCGTCACCGGCGACGACGTCGTCCTCACCGTCCGATCCCGACCCAGCGACCGCGCGATCGGCGACGAGAACACCGGCCTGCTCGCGCGGCTGCCCGGCTCGGTCGAGGGCCTGCTGCTCGTCGGCTGCGACCCGTGGACCACCGCCGGCGCCCCGGCCCGGCTGGTCGAGTACGTCCGGCCCGACGAACACGGCGACGTCGCCGGCACCCACCTGCTCTTCGTGACCGGTCGGCACCGGGTCGACCTGACGATCGAACGCCCGCTCGCCCGGCTGCTCGAGACCGACGACCTCGTGCTCGCCGTCCTCGAGAGCGTCCGCGCCACCGAGACGGTCCCGGTCCGCCCCGAGCGCGACCTCGAACCCCTGCCGGCCCCCGCCCCGACGACACCGCTCGAGGGCCCCCGGCTGAGCACGGACGCGATCGGCACCCTGCAGAGCCTCGCCGGACGCCGGTGGAACCCCACGCTCCTCCGCACCGCGGCGGGTCGCGAACTCATCGAGGCGGGCCTCGTCGGTCGGCTCGGCACGCTGCCGGAGTCGACCCAGACCCTGCTCGAACCCTGGCAGGGCGATGCCCAGCCGGTCACGCTGGAACAGCACCTGCCCGACGGGGGCGAGTCGCGCCTCCAGGCCTGGTCGCAGACCGTCGTCGACGGGACCGACGCGGCGGGCGCCGTGGTCGCGTCCGTCACGCCCGACCGGGCCGTCGCGTTGATGGCCGGGAGGCTCGGCATCGGTCCGACGTGGACCTTCCCGTTCCGCACGGGGTCGCTCCCAGGGCACCTGCTCGGCCGCAAGCTGGCCGGCGGTCCGGACGCACCGGACCTGCCGGAGGCCCTCGCCGAGGCGGACCCGCGCCTCGCGCGGTTCTGGGCTGCGCCGTGGACCGTCTCGTACCTGCGTCGACCGGGCAAGCCGAAGCCGATCACGATCGTGCGGGCCGAGGGACACGGATTCGCGCGCGTGGGCACGACGAGGGCCGGGGAGACCGCCTTCCGGACGGACTCCCCGGCCAATGTCTACCGGTCGGTGGTGCGGGCGCTGCTGGGCTGAGCGCGCCTGCGGTCTCCCGCTACGCGGCGGGGCCGGCGGTCAGGGTGACGGTGACGGTCTTCGCGGCGCCGGTGCTGTCGGTGTAGCGGACACTCACCTTGTCACCCACCGAGTGCGACTGGACGACCTGCGTCAGCTGGTCCGAGCTCGTCACGGCGGTGCCGTCGATGCTCGTGATCGTGTCCCCGGCGGCCAGGCCGGCGCTCGCGGCGCCGGAGCCCTCGACCGTGCCGGCGACGGCGACGCCGCCCGTGGTGCCGGTGGTGTTGCTGACCTGAACCCCGAGGAACGCGGGCAGCCCGATGGTGATCGTGCCCGACGACTCACCGTCGAGGATCTTCTCGGCGATGGTCTTCGCGGTGGTGATCGGGATGGCGTAGCCGGTGACGTCGGCCGTGCCCGAGGACGCTGCCGTGGCCATGCCGACGACCTCGCCCTCGCTGTCCAGCACCGGTCCGCCGGAGTCACCGGAGACGATGTCCGCCGAGATCTCGATCAGGCCGGTCAGGGACTCGGTGCCGGTGCCGGACTCGCTCTGCACTTGGATGTCCTGGTCGATCGCGGTGACGGTGCCCTCGGCGGCGACGAGGTTGCCGGTGCCCTCGGCGTTGCCGACGTCCTTGACGGTGTCACCGGTGCTCGGCTCACCGTCGTCGTCCAGTGTGACGGTGGACAGCCCCGAGGCGTTCTCGAGCTTCAGCACGGCGACGTCGTTGGTGGCGTCGGCCCCGACCACGTCGGCCTTGTACTCCTTGCCGGTGGTCTCGTCGGTGACGGTGATGCTCGTCGCGCCCTGGATCACGTGGTTGTTCGTCAGGATCGTGCCGTCGGAGGTCAGGACCATGCCGGTGCCGGCCGCCTGCGACGACTCGTCGTAGTTCAGGACGGTGTTGATCGTCACGACGCCCTTCTTGTCGGCGGCCGTCGCCGCGGTGGCGGGGGACTGGGTCGTCCCGGTGCCGCTGTCGCTGTCGCTACCGGTGCCGTCGCCGGGCACCGTGAAGCCGTTCGTGCCGTCGCTGCTGCCGGTGCCGCCGGTGCCGTCGGTGCCGGATCCGGTGCCGGGCAGCGTGGTGGTGCCCTGCGACTGGCTCGACGTCGTGGTCGTCCCCTGCGAGGACAGGCCGAGGGCGGTGCCGCCGGCCGCACCGACGATGGCGAGTGCGGCGATGCCGGAGCCGATCATCAGTCCCAGGCGACGCGGGCGCTTCGTCGTACCGGGGTGGTTCGCGGTCGCCGCCGAGGACGCCCAGGCGTGGTTCGCGCCGGCGAGGGCGGGGCTGCCGATCAGGTACGGGCCGCGGCCGTCCGGCGTGTAGGCGTAGGGGCCGGAGCCGTCGGGACCGTAGAGGTAGGGACCGGAGCCGTCGAACGCGTACGCCGGGCGCAGGGAGGCCGGGTCGGCGTGTGGCGCCTCCCAGTGCATGCCCGGAGCCTGCTGCTGCGCGGCGGGGGTGCCGTTCTCGTCGTGGTCGGCGGCTGCGGGGTTCGGGGTCTCGTTCATCGGTGCTCTCCGGTCGTCCCTCGACGGCCCGGTCGGGCGTCGATGGAGACCAGTACAGAGCGCTTCCCCATGACGAGCCTATGAACGAACCCTGCGCACGCTCCGGGCTTGCTCGGGGGACGCCGAGTGGGGCTCCGGCGTTAGGGTGGCCTTACTTCCATGTCTCCGTCGACGTCCACGCCCCCGGCTCCCAGCTCCGTCCCCCGACTCGTCGGTGCGACCGTGCTGGTGGTCGTCGTCCTCGCCGTGGCGTGTTCGCTGTCGATCGCGTACGGCTCGCGGCCGATCCCGCTCGGCACCGTCCTGGACACCGTCCTGCACCCCGGGCGGAGCGACGAGGTCGGGCTCATCGTGCTCGGCAACCGGGTGCCGCGCACCGTCGTCGGACTGCTCGCCGGGGCGGCGCTCGGGGTCGCCGGGGCGGTCATGCAGGGCGTGACACGGAACCCGCTCGCCGACCCGAGCGTCCTCGGCATCAACTCCGGTGCGACCCTGGCCGTGGTGGCCGGGATCGCGGTCTTCGGCGTGAGCGGCACGGCCGCCTACCTGCCCTTCGCGTTCGTCGGGGCCGCCCTCGCCGCACTGCTCGTGTACGGGATCGCGACCGTCGCCCGTCGCGGCCTCTCACCCGTCGGACTCGCCCTCGCCGGAGCCGTGGTCGCCGCAGCGCTGTCGTCGGTCACCACCGCGGTGCTCGTGACCGACCAGAGCCTGCTCGACCAGCTGCGGTTCTGGCAGGTCGGTGCCCTCGCCGGCAAGGACCTCGGCACGGCGGGGATCATCACGGCGCCGGTGCTCGTCGGGCTGGTGATCGCGTTCGGTCTCGGTCGGTCGCTGAACACCCTCGCGCTCGGGGACGAACTCGCGGCGTCGCTCGGGCAGCGGGTCGTGCTCGTCCGCGCGGTGGGCGGTCTGGTCGCGGTGCTGCTCGCCGGGTCCGCGGTGGCCGCCGCCGGGCCGATCGCCTTCGTCGGACTCGCCGTTCCGCACGCGGTCCGTCGGTTGAGCGGCCCCGACCACCGCTGGACCATCCTGCTGTCGGCGATCGTCGCCCCCGCGCTCCTGCTCGTCGCCGACGTCATCGGCCGCGTCGTGGCGTACCCGGGGGAGCTGCAGGTCGGCATCGTCACGGCGCTCATCGGGGCGCCGGTGTTCATCGCGCTCGTGCGCTCGAGGGTGGTGCGGGGACTGTGAGGCAGCTGTTCGGCTCCTCGCGTCCCCGGTCGGCCGGGCTGGGCCGTTCGGCCGGCATGCGCCGTTCGGCCGGGGTGCGCCGGTTGGCCGGGCCGGGCCGTTCGGCCGGGCTGGGCAGCTCGGCCGGGCTGCGCCGCGAGGTCGCGGTGCTCGTCGCCGTGGTCGTGGTCGTCGTGGTGCTCGTCCTGGTCGGGCTCGGCGCCGGTTCGATCCCGCTCACCCCGGGCCAGGTGCTCGCCTCCCTGTTCGGCCAGGGGGACCGGATCTCGGACTTCGTGATCGGGCAGCTGCGCGGGCCGCGGGTGCTCGGTGCCGTCCTCGTCGGCGCCAGCCTCGGCGTCGCCGGCGCGATCGTGCAGAGCGTCGTGCGGAACCCGATCGCGAGCCCCGACGTCATCGGGATCACCTCGGGGGCCAGTGCCGCCGGACTCACCGCCATCGTGCTGTTCGGTGCCAGCGGTGGCACGCTCTTCTCGGTCGTGCTCGTCGGCGCAGTGGTGGTCTCGCTCGTCATCGCCGGGCTCGCCTGGCGACGGGGGATCACCGGCAACCGGGTCGTCCTCGTCGGCATCGGTGTCGCGGCGATCTGCCTGAGCATCACCGGCTGGATGCTCACGAGCGGCACCGTCACCCAGGCCGGCACCGCGCTGCTCTGGCTCTCCGGCAGCCTGAACGCCGTCGACCGCGACCTGGTCGGGGTGCTCGGCGTCGCGTTCGTCGTGCTCGGCGTGCTCGCGCTGCTGCAGTCCGCCCGCCTGCAGGTGCTGAGCCTCGGGGACGAGGTCGCCGCCGCACTCGGGCTCCGGCCGGACCGGGCGAAGGTGCTCCTGCTCCTCACCGCCGTGTGCCTGACCGCCGCAGCCGTCGCCACGGCGGGGCCGGTCTCGTTCGTGGCGCTGATGGCCGCGCCGATCGCCAGACGCCTGGTCGGCGGCGGACGGGTCGCGCTCGCGCCGGCCGCCGCCGTCGGTGCCGCGATCACGCTCGGCAGCGACCTGCTCGCCCAGTTCGCGATCCCCGGCAACGCGCTGCCGGTGGGGGTCGTGACGGGTGTCGTGGGGGCGCCGTACCTGCTCTGGTTGCTCGCGCGGGGTCGGTGACGCCGGGTCGCACGGGTCGCTGACGCCGCTCCCGCGTTCGCGGATCGCGGAAGTCCCTCCACAGTCCCAGATCGGGGCTGCCGCTCGGGCCTTCGTTTCCGATACGCTGATGGGCCAAGAGGAGGAGGTCCACCGATGCCAGATCCAGTGGTCCCGCAGCCGGGCGGTCAGAAGACCCCGGAGCAGCGGCTGGTCGACACCACGCTGACCTTCAGCATGGACATGGGCGCGGCGCTCACCGCCGAGTCCGGTGTCTCGACCGAAGAACGTGAAGCCGTCAACGCCCTGCCCTCCGGGTCGGCGTTGCTCGTGGTCCGTCGTGGCCCCAACGTGGGTGCGCGGTTCCTCCTCGACTCCGACGTCACGACGGCCGGTCGACACCCCGACGCCGACATCTTCCTCGACGACGTCACCGTGTCGCGCAAGCACGCGCAGTTCCTTCGCCACGGCACGAGCTTCAGCGTCAAGGACAACGGCTCCCTGAACGGCACATACTTCGACGGTGTCCGCATCGACGAAGCGCTGCTCACCGACGGGGCCGAGGTCCAGGTCGGCAAGTTCCGCCTGACGTTCTACGCATCTCGGGTCGACCTGGCGCGCCTGGCGAACGCGTAGTGGCCGCACGGTCCGCTGCGGCCCGGGCGGGGTCCGCGGCACCGGACCTGCTCACCATCGGGCAGGTCCTCGCTCGCCTCAAGCCCGAGTTCCCGGACCTGTCGAGCTCCAAGCTACGGTTCCTCGAAGAGCGCGAGCTCGTCACCCCGATCCGCACGGCCAGTGGGTACCGCAAGTTCTCCGCGGCCGACGTCGAGCGGCTCCGTGTGATCCTCGGGCTGCAGCGTGACCACTACCTGCCGCTCAAGGTCATCAAGGACTACCTGGCCGACCTCGATGCCGGGCGCGAACCCGTCCTGCCCGGCGGTGGAGACGCACCGAAGCCGTCGATCCTCGGACGCGAGCGCCGGTACACCCGCGACGAGACGGTCCGGGCAGCCGGCGCCTCACCGATGCTCCTCGCCGACGCGGTCTCGGCCTCGCTGCTGCCGGCCACCGACACCTACGGCGACGACGGCGTCTCCGTGCTGAAGGCCCTGGTCGAACTGCAGCGCACCGGTATCGAGCCGCGACACCTCCGCACGCTGCGCAGCACTGCCGAGCGCGAGGTCGGTCTCATCGAGTCCGCCCTCATGCCGGTCTCACGCCGGGGCGACGCGACCTCGCGGGCGAAGGCCACCGAGCTCGCGCGCGAGATCGCCGGGCACCTCGAGATCATCCGGTCGAACCTCATCCGCCAGGCCATCGGCCGTCTCGACGCATGACACCGTCCGTTGCTCTGACAGGGCTTGTGTGTCAGTGGCCGAGGCGTATCCTCGACACGCCGGACGCGCCGGGTCGGATGTCCCGCGCGGGAGCGGTCGGAGTCGCTACCGTGGACCTCGGAACAACTCTCAACCCGTCGTTGAAGCTTCGGGTGGGAGCTCGATCGTCGTGGAAGGCAAGCTCATGAGTGGGAACGACACCCCTGGCACCGAGTCTGATGTGACCCGGTACGACCTCGGGCTGCTCTTCACCGATGGTCTGCCCGAGCACGACGAGCAGAACGGCTACCGCGGCACCGTCGCCGCACGGGCAGCCGGCATCTCGTACCGACAGCTCGACTACTGGGCCCGCACCGAACTCGTGCAGCCGACGATCCGTGGGGCGGCCGGCTCCGGTTCTCAGCGCCTGTACGGGTTCCGCGACATCCTCGTGCTCAAGCTCGTGAAGCGGCTGCTCGACACCGGCATCTCGCTGCAGCAGATCCGCACCGCCGTCAACCAGCTCCGCGAGTCCGGCGTCTCCGACCTGGCACAGACCACGCTGATGTCCGACGGCGCCTCGGTGTACCTCTGCACCTCCGACGACGAAGTCATCGACCTCGTGTCCCGCGGCCAGGGTGTCTTCGGCATCGCGGTCGGCAAGGTCCTGCGTGAGGTCGAGAGCTCCCTGGTCGAGCTCGACGCCACCGCGGCGGCCGATCCCTCCGACGAGCTCGCCGCTCGTCGCGCTTCCCGCGCTTCCTGACCATCCGGGTTCGGGTCCAGTGGTCGCGACCCGTCGCCTGCGCGTCGCCGAGTGGTCACGAACTGTTGCCTGCGACGTTGCCGGCCGACAGTTCGTGACCACTCAGCGGACGTGAGCGGCATGTTGTGACCGTTGGGCGAGCCGGAGCCGGGCGTGTCGAGCGGGGCGTGTCGAGCGGGGCCGGGATGAGCCTCCGGCCGGTCGCCGCGTGGTCGTGACCCGTCGCCTGCGCGTCGCCGAGTGGTCACGAACTGTTGCCTGCGACGTTGCCGGCCGACAGTTGGTGACCACTCGGCGGACGTGAGCGGCATGTTGTGACCGCTGGGCGAGCCGGAGCCGGGCGTGTCGAGCGGGGCCGGGATGAGCCTCCCGGCAGTCGCCGCGTGGTCGTGACCCGTCGCCTGCGTCTCGCCGTGTGGTCACGAACTGTCGGCTGCGACGTTGCCGGCAGACAGTTGGTGACCTCTCGGAGGACGTGAGCGGTGCGTTGTGACCGTTGGGCGGGCCGGAGCCGGGCGTGTCGAGCGGGGCCGGGATAAGCCTCCCGGCAGTCGCCGCGTGGTCACGACCTGCCGCCTGCGTCTCGCCGTGTGGTCACGAACTGTCGCATGCGACGCTGCCGGCTGACAGTTGGTGAGCACTCGGCGGATGCGCGCGGTGCGTTGTGACCGTTGGGCGAGCCGGAGCCGGGCGTGTCGAGCGAGGCCGGGGTGGGCCTCCCGGCAGTCGCCGCGTGGTCGTGACCCGTCGCCTGCGCGTCGCCGAGTGGTCACGAACTGTCGGCTGCGACGTTGTCGGCCGACAGTTGGTGAGCACTCGGCGGATGTGAGCGGTGCGTTGTGACCACTGGGCGAGCCGGAGCCGGGCGTATCGAGCGGGGCGTGTCGAGCGAGGCCGGGGTGGGCCTCTCGGCAGTCGCCGCGTAGTCACAAATCGCCGCCTGCGCGTCGCCGAGTGGTCACGAACTGTTGCCTGCGACGCTGCCGGCTGACAGTTGGCGACCTTTCGGGCGACGTGAGCGGCATGTCATGCGACCGCGCCGCGACCGCACGAGCACCGACCTACGCGGCGCCACCCTCGGCGTACGGACCGATCTTGCCGGTGCGCATGATGCGCTCGAGCAGCTGGTCGAAGTTCTTCGCCATCTCCTGCGCGGACTCGCCGGGCCACACGTGCAGCGGCTTCGCCGCACCCTGCGCCTGCTGCAGCGACGTGCGCTCCGGCAGCTGTGGGGAGAGCACGAGCGGGCCGAACATGTCGCGGAGCTCCTTGATGCGGAACTGGTGCTCGAGCGACTGCACGCGGGCACGGTTCACGATGATGCCGAGGGGCTGCAGGCGCGGGGAGAGCCCACGGCGGATCTCCTCGATGGCGCGCAACGCACGATCGGCGGCGGCGACGGAGAACAGGCCGGGCTCGGTGACGACGGTGACGCGATCGGACGCGGCCCACGCGGTGCGCGTCAGGGCGTTCAGCGACGGCGCGCAGTCGATGAGGACGAGTTCGTAGTCCTGCTCGACGTTGGCCAGGGCCTCTTCGAGCTTCCAGATGTCGCGGATCGACGGGTGCGGCCCGTCGAAGTTGATGGCGGAGGGCGACCCGACCATGACGTCGATCTTGCCCTGCGACCCCTTCGTCCAGCCCGAGGGGGCGATCGCCTGACGGACGATCTTCTCCTTCGGGTTCTCGAGGACGTCGGCGACGTTGAGGTGGCCGGCGAGGTTGATGTCGAGGCCCGTGGAGACGTCGGACTGCGGGTCCAGATCCACCACCAGCGTGCGCAGTCCCTTGGCGAACGCGGCCGAGGTCAGGCCGAGCGTCACCGTCGTCTTGCCGACACCACCCTTGAGGGAGCTCACGCTGAGTACATGCACGTTGAGCAACGTTACCGCCACTAGGGTTGTCTCACCTCAACCCGGGCTGAAAGGGACGTCGTGTTCACGAAGATCCTCGTTGCGAACCGTGGCGAGATCGCCATCCGCGCGTTCCGTGCCGCGTACGAGTTGGGGGCCCGTACGGTCGCCGTCTACCCGTACGAAGACCGGAACTCCCTGCATCGTCTCAAGGCCGACGAGGCCTACCTGATCGGGGAGCGGGGCCATCCGGTCCGGGCGTACCTGGACGTCTCCGAGATCATCCGCGTCGCCCGCGAGTCGGGGGCCGACGCGATCTACCCGGGGTACGGGTTCCTGTCCGAGAACCCGGAGCTCGCCGCGGCAGCAGCCGCGAACGGCATCACCTTCATCGGTCCGGGCGAGCACGTGCTCGAGATGGCCGGCAACAAGGTCACCGCGAAGGAGCACGCGATCGCGGCCGGCGTCCCGGTCCTCGCGAGCACCCCGGCGAGCCGCGACATCGACGAACTGATCGCCGGCGCCGATGCGATCGGGTTCCCGGTCTTCGCCAAGGCCGTCGCCGGTGGTGGTGGCCGTGGCATGCGCCGTGTGGAGACGAAGCCCGAGCTGCGCGACGCCCTCGAAGCGGCCATGCGCGAGGCCGACAGTGCGTTCGGCGACCCGACGATGTTCCTCGAGCAGGCCGTCATCCGTCCGCGCCACATCGAGGTGCAGATCCTCGCCGACGCGACCGGCACCGACGCGGGCACGATCCACCTGTTCGAGCGGGACTGCTCGGTCCAGCGGCGCAACCAGAAGGTCGTCGAGATCGCGCCGGCGCCGAACCTCGACCCCGCGGTCGCGCAGGCACTGCACCGCGACGCCGTGGCCTTCGCCCGGTCGATCGGGTACGTCAACGCCGGCACCGTGGAGTTCCTGCTCGACACCGAGGGTGAGCGTGAGGGGCAGCACGTCTTCATCGAGATGAACCCGCGCATCCAGGTCGAGCACACGGTCACCGAAGAGGTCACCGACGTCGACCTGGTGCAGTCGCAGATGCGCATCGCCGCGGGGGAGACCCTCGCCGGCCTCGGCCTGTCGCAGGACACCGTCGCCGTGCACGGCGCCGCGCTGCAGACCCGCATCACGACCGAGGACCCGACGCAGGGCTTCCGTCCGGACACCGGCCGGATCAGCACCTACCGCAGCCCCGGCGGCGCGGGCGTCCGGCTCGACGGCGGCACGGTCGCCACCGGCGCGCAGATCAGCCCGCACTTCGACTCGATGCTCGCGAAGATGACGTGCCGCGGCCGCGACTTCCCGGCGGCGGTGTCCCGGGCCAAGCGTGCCCTCGCCGAGTTCCGCATCCGCGGCGTCAGCACGAACATCCCGTTCCTGCAGGCCGTGCTCGAGGACCCGGACTTCGCCCGCGGCGACGTCTCGACGAAGTTCATCGAGGAACGCCCGCAGCTCTTCGGCGGCCACGTCTCGAAGGACCGCGGCACGAAGGTGCTCACCTGGCTCGCCGACGTCACGGTGAACAAGCCGAACGGTGAGCGGTCGCCGCTGGTCACCGACCCGGCCGACAAGCTCCCGGCCACCGACCTGACTGCGCCGGTGCCCGAGGGGCAGCGCGACCGCCTGCTGGCGATGGGGCCGGCCGAGTGGTCGAAGGCCCTGCGCGCCCAGACGGCCCTCGCCGTGACCGAGACGACGATGCGGGACGCCCACCAGTCGCTCCTCGCCACCCGGGTCCGCACGAAGGACCTCGTCGCCGTCGCACCGCACGTCGCACGGCTCACTCCGCAGCTGCTCAGCGTCGAGGCCTGGGGTGGTGCCACCTACGACGTCGCACTCCGGTTCCTCGGTGAAGATCCTTGGGAGCGCCTGTCCTCGCTGCGCGAAGCCATGCCGAACATCCCGATCCAGATGCTGCTGCGCGGCCGTAACACCGTCGGGTACACGCCGTACCCGACCGAGGTCACCGACGCCTTCGTCGACGAGGCGGCTCGGTCGGGCGTCGACGTCTTCCGCGTGTTCGACGCGCTGAACGACGTCAGCCAGCTGCGTCCCGCCCTGGAGGCCGTGCTCGCGACCGGCACGGCCGTCGCCGAGGCGGCGCTCTGCTACACCGCCGACCTCCTCGACCCCGCCGAGGACCTCTACACGCTCGACTACTACCTCCGCCTGGCGGAGCAGATGGTCGAGGCCGGCGCGCACGTCATCGGCATCAAGGACATGGCGGGGCTGCTCCGTGCCGGTGCGGCCGAGAAGCTCGTCACCGCCCTGCGCGAGCGCTTCGACCAGCCGGTGCACGTGCACACCCACGACACCGCCGGCGGTCAGCTCGCGACCCTGCTCGCCGCCTCGCGCGCCGGGGCCGACGCCGTCGACGTGGCCGCCGCACCCATGGCCGGCACGACCAGCCAGCCGAGCATGTCCGCCCTGGTCGCAGCCCTGGCCCACACCGAGCGCGACACCGGCCTGTCCCTCGACGCCGTCGGGGACCTCGAGCCGTACTGGGAATCGGTCCGTCGCGTGTACGCCCCGTTCGAGTCCGGGCTCGCCGGGCCGACCGGGCGTGTCTACAAGCACGAGATCCCCGGTGGTCAGCTGTCGAACCTCCGGCAGCAGGCGATCGCCCTCGGGCTCGGCGACCGGTTCGAGCAGGTCGAGGACTGGTACGCCGAGGCGAACCGGATCCTCGGTCGGCCGACCAAGGTCACGCCGTCGTCGAAGGTCGTCGGCGACCTCGCGCTGCAGCTCGCCGCGGTCGGTGCCGACCCGGTCGACTTCGAGCAGAACCCCGACAAGTACGACATTCCGGACTCCGTGGTCGGGTTCATGGCCGGCGAGCTGGGCGACCTGCCCGGCGGCTGGCCCGAGCCGTTCCGCTCGAAGGTCCTGGCCGGTCGCGACGTCCGACTCGAGATCACCCCGGTGCCCGCGGACGAACGCGCGCACCTCGAGACCCCCGGACCCGAGCGCCAGCAGGCCCTCAACCGCCTGCTCTTCCCGCAGCCGACGCAGCAGTTCCAGCGCGTGCGGGAGCAGTACGGCGACCTGTCCGTCGTGCCGACCGTCGACTACCTGTACGGGCTGCGACCCGGGCAGGAGCACAGCGTCCCGCTCGGCAAGGGCGTCGACCTGTTCGTCGGGCTCGAGGCGATCGGCGAGGTGGACGCCAAGGGCATCCGCACGGTCATGGCGACGATGAACGGGCAACTCCGCCCGGTCGCCGTCCGCGACCGTTCGGTCGAGGTCGAGACGAAGGCGGCCGAGAAGGCCGACGCGTCCGACCCCAAGCACGTGGCCGCGCCGTTCTCCGGCGTGGTGACGCTCAAGGTCGCCGTCGGTGACGTCGTCGAGGCCGGTACGCCGGTGGCGAGCATCGAGGCGATGAAGATGGAAGCGGCCATCACGGCGCCCGTGGCGGGCACCGTCGGCCGACTCGCGATCCCGGTGACCCAGCAGGTGGACGCCGGCGACCTCCTGGTGGTGCTGCAGTAAATTGACCGTTCGTCCCATCCGCCTGTTCGGCGACCCCGTCCTCCGTTCGCCGGCCGACCCGATCCGCCCCGAACTGCTCGGGAGCGCCGGGGTCCGTGACCTCGTGCAGGACCTCATCGACACCGTCAAGGAACCCGGTCGTGCCGGAGTGGCCGCGCCCCAGATCGGCGTCGGGCTCCGTGCGTTCTCGTACAACGTGGACGGCGAGGTCGGCTACGTCCTCAACCCCGAGATCGTCGAGGTCTCCGGGCAGCCCGAGCTCATGGAGGAAGGGTGCCTCTCCGTCCCGGGGCTCGGCTACCCGACCCGTCGGTACCCGTACGCGAAGGTCCGCGGCGTCGACGTCGACGGCGACGAGGTCGTCCTGGAGGGCACCGGCCTGATGGCCGAGGCGCTCCAGCACGAGTGCGACCACCTCGACGGAACCGTCTACGTGATGACGCTCGACCCCGAGGTCCGCCGTCAGGCCCTGCGCGACATCCGTGCGCAGGCCTGGTTCCACTGAGCGCTTGCACAGGCCCGGGTTCGCGGGCTGTGAACAGTGGTGTGACACCCCCACGGGGGATTGTCGCTTTGTCCTGACGAGGAGGTACCGTGCTGCTGTCGGCCTCCCACCGACGACCATCCCATCCCCCCCAGGACTCCCGCATGACCAGTCAGAACGACGAGCTCAGCTCGCACCGCACCCGCACCAACCGTCGACCTGCCGAGACCACCGTCGCGACCGGTTCGACCGCCGTCCTCGACGCCCCCGCGACGGAGCAGTCGCAGGAGGCCTGAGCCCCGCAGGCGCCCCCGGCGCCCGCTGAACGGCCTGGAGGCCCGGATCGCGTCCGACGGACGTGATCCGGGCCTCCAGGCTGTTGCGTCCACACCCGCGCGCACCTGCCGGAATCGGGCGTACCTGGTCGGAAGAACCGACCTGGTACGCCCGAATCAACCCGGTACGCCCGGAACGACCAGGCGGCTACGCGCGGTTGCGCCGCCGACCCTCGATCACCGGGGTCGCCGTCGTCTGCACCTTCGACCCGGAGTAGATGTGGTCGATGTCCGCGGCGAAGTCCTTCAGGATCACCGACCGCTTGATCGTCAGCTTCGGCGTGAGGTGCCCGGAGGCCTCGGTCAGGTCCGTGTCGAGGATCGTGAACGACCGGACCGACTCGGCGCGGGAGACCCGGCCGTTGGCGGCGTCGATGGCCTCCTGGACGGCGGAGAGCACGCGCTCGTCGTACGCGGCCTCGTGCCCGCTCAGTGCCGGGGTGATCCCGCGGGACTCGCACCAGCCGGGCAGCATCTCGCGGTCGAGCGTCACGAGCGCGGCGACGAACGGCTTGCCCTCACCGACGACCACGACCTGGCCGATGAGCGGGTGCTCGCGGATGCCGTCCTCGAGCGGTGCCGGGGCGACGTTCTTGCCGCTCGCGGTGACGATGAGCTCCTTGGCGCGTCCGGTGACCGTGAGGACCCCGTCGGCGTCGAGCCGGCCGAGGTCACCGGTCCGGAACCAGCCGTCGGCGAAGGCGTGCTCGGTCGCCTCGTCGTTCCGCCAGTACCGGTCGAAGACGTCGACGCCGCGGATCAGGATCTCGCCGTCGTCGGCGATCCGGACCTCGATGCCGGGCAGCGCGCGGCCGACGGTCCCGATGCGGAGTTCGCGGGCGCGGTTGACCGTGGCGGGTGCCGTGGTCTCGGTCAGGCCGTAGCCCTCGAGGATGAGCACTCCGATCGAGCGGAAGAAGTGCGAGAGCCGCGGGGAGAGGGGTGCCGAACCGCTGACGGCGTACCCGACCCGGCCGCCGAGGGCGTCGCGGAGCTTGGCGTACACGAGCCGGTCGAACAGCTTGAACTTCAGGCCGAGCAGGAACGGCACCCTGCCGGCTGCGAGGGCCTCGGAGTGGGCGACCGCGGTGTCTGCGGCCGCGCGGAAGATCCTGCCCTTGCCACCGAGGTCGGCCTTCTGCTCCGCTGAGTTGTAGATCTTCTCGAACACCCGGGGGACCGCGAGCAGGAACGTCGGCTTGAAGGTCGACACCGCGCGCATCAGGTCCTTGGTGTCCGGCTCGTGGCCGACGAGGACGCCGGCGGACACCGACATCGCGGCGATGAACCTGGCGAAGACGTGGGCGAGCGGGATGAACAGCAGGGTCGAGGCGCCGTCGGCGACGACCTCGGGCATCGCCTCGCTCGCGCCCTCCACCGTGGCGGTGAAGTTGTCGTGCCGCAGGACGCAGCCCTTCGGCCGACCGGTGCTGCCCGAGGTGTAGATGATCGTGGCGTCGTCGTGGCCGTGCACGTTCGCGGTCCGGGCATCGAGTTCGTCGTCGGTGACGTCCTCGCCGAGCCGGGTCAGGTCGTCGAGGCCGCCGCCGTCGATCGTCCAGTGCTGGCCCAGGGAGGGCAGGTCGGGTGCGATGGAGGCGACGCGGCGCGCGTGCTCCTCTTGTTCGACGACGATCGCGACCGACTCGGAGTCGGACAGGATCCAGCGCACCTGGTCGGGGGAGCTCGTCTCGTACACGGGCACGGAAACCAGGCCGGCTGTCCACACGGCGAAGTCGACCAGGGTCCACTCGAGCCGCGTGCGCGACAGGATCGCGACGTGCGCGCCCGGTTCGAGCCCGGCGGCGACGAAGCCCTTCGCGATGCCGCGCACCCGGGCGAGCGTCTGGGCCGCGGTGAAGGTCGTCCAGGTGTCGCCGTGGCGCTGGGCCAGGATCGGACGGTCGGGCGTCAGCCGGACGCGGTCGCCGAGGAGCCGCGCCGCCGAGCCGTGGTCCGGGGCGACGGGACCGCCGTGGCCCGCGGAGACCGGGCGGCCCTGGGCCGGAGCGGCCGGGCCGGCGCCGGGCGGTGTGGCGTGCCTGCCGGCCGACGGCGTGGTCCCGGTGGCGGCGCTGCCAGCGGTGGACGTGTCGGTGGAGGCGCTGCTGCGTGCAGGACGCTGATCGTTCACGGTGACTCCCTTGTCTGCCGGTTCGACTCGAGTGCGCCTCAACACCGAGGCGACACCGCCAGCATAGGACGCGTCACCGGGCGTTCCGTGACTTCGCGGCGAACCGGTAGGCTCGTTGCTCGTGCACGCCATCGGAATCGACATCGGGGGCACCAAGATCGCGGGTGCGGTCGTGACGGAACTCGGCGAGATCGTCGCCGAGGACCGCGTGGCCACCAACGCTGCGGACCCGAACGCCATGCTCGACGACGTCGTCTCGATGGTCGAGCGACTCAGCTCGCTCCACCAGGTCGGCGCCGTGGGGGTCGCCGCCCCCGGGTTCATCGACGCCTCGCAGTCGATCGTCTACTACACGCCGAACATCCGGTGGCGGAACGAACCGCTCCGGCAGAAGCTGCAGCAGCGCCTCGGCGACCTGCACATCACGGTGGACAACGACGCGAACGCCGCTGGCTGGGCCGAGTTCCGGTTCGGCGCCGGTCGGCTCGTGTCCGACATGACGATGCTCACCATCGGCACGGGCGTCGGCGGTGCCATCGTGACCGAGGACCGCCTGTTCCGCGGGGGCTTCGGAACCGGCGGCGAGATCGGCCACCTGCGCATCGTCCCGAACGGGCTGCCCTGTGGCTGCGGTGCCCGCGGCTGCATCGAGCAGTACGGCTCGGGTCGTGCCCTGCAGCGCATGGCGAACGACGTCGCCGACGCCGGTGGCATCGGCTCGGCCCTGGCCGACGCCCGCGCCGACAACGGCGGCCAGCTCGACGGCAAGATCGTCGGCGACCTGATCCTGGCCGACGACCCGGGTGCCCTCGCGGCCCTCCGTCGGCTCGGTCGGCACCTCGGCGAGGCGTGCGCGTCGCTGTCCGCGGTGCTCGACCCGCAGCTCTTCGTGTTCGGCGGCGGCGTCGCCAGTGCGGGAGACCGGCTGCTCGATCCGATCAAGCAGGCGTACCTCAACAACCTGCCGGCCCGCGGGTACCACCCCGAGCCGGACTTCGTGATCGCCGAACTCGTCAACGACGCCGGCGTCGTCGGTGCCGCCGACCTCGCCCGCATCCACGCCCGCACGGCGTAGGGTCGGGCCACCCACCCGGGCCAACACCTTCTCACCACCTGGAGTCGTCGATGACCTACTGGCTGCTGAAGAACTTCGTGCTCGGCCCGCTCATCCTCACCCTGTTCCGGCCGTGGGTCGTCGGCCGCGAGCACGTGCCCGCCAAGGGCCCGGTCATCTTCGCGTCGAACCACATCTCGTTCATCGACTCGGTGATCCTGCCGGCGGTGCTCGACCGTCGACTGTCGTTCCTGGCGAAGAGCGACTACTTCACCGGCCGCGGGCTGAAGGGCTGGGCGACGAAGACGTTCTTCAACGCCATCGGCCAGCTGCCGATCGACCGCTCCGGCGGCAAGGCGTCCGAGGCATCGCTGCGCACCGGCCTGCAGGTCCTGGCGCGCGGTGAGCAGCTCGGCATCTACCCCGAGGGCACCCGCAGCCCCGACGGCAAGCTCTACCGCGGCCGCACCGGCATCGCCCGGATGATCCTCGAGGGGCGCGTGCTCGTCGTCCCCGTCGCCATGGTCGGCACGCGCGAGGTGCAGCAGATCGGGCAGCGCTTCCCGAAGATCAAGCGCGTCGGG
This sequence comes from Curtobacterium sp. MCPF17_051, assembly GCF_003234595.1. Taxonomy (NCBI): domain Bacteria; kingdom Bacillati; phylum Actinomycetota; class Actinomycetes; order Micrococcales; family Microbacteriaceae; genus Curtobacterium; species Curtobacterium sp. MCPF17_051. The sequence continues at coordinate 22,020 of NZ_QKSE01000017.1, forward strand.
GTCGTGTTCGGCAAGCCGCTCGACTTCTCGCGGTTCCAGGGGTTCGAGACCGACCGCTTCATCCTGCGCAGCGTCACGGACGAGGTCATGCACGAGCTCGCCGGCCTGAGCCGACAGGAGTACGTGGACGTCTACGCCACCAGCGTGAAGGAGCGGGCGAGCTCCGCGCGCGAGGCCGTCATGCGGGAACGGAAGTCGACGCCTGCACGTTAGGCTCTGATGGTCCCGGCACCCCGCCAGGACGCCCATCGTGCGACGCGCGGCCAGGTGCCGCTAGCGCGTCGGCGGGCCGCCCGCACAGAACACCGAGGTAACGCCCTTGTTCGAGTCGACCGACTTCGTCGCCCTGCAGGATCCGGACGTCATCGAGGGGCTCGACTATTGGCGGACGCTCCCGATCAAGCAGCAGCCGACCTGGCCGGACGCCGCCGCTGCTGAGGCCGCGTCGGCCGAGATCGCCACGCTCCCGCCGCTCGTGTTCGCGGGCGAGGTCGACAAGCTGCGCGAGCGGCTCGCCGCGGCCGCCCAGGGCAAGGCCTTCCTGCTGCAGGGCGGTGACTGCGCCGAGACCTTCGCCGGTGCCACCGCCGACTCCATCCGCGACCGGGTCAAGACGATCCTGCAGATGGCCGTCGTGCTGACCTACGGCGCCTCGATGCCCGTCATCAAGATGGGGCGCATGGCCGGGCAGTTCGCCAAGCCCCGCTCGAGCGACTTCGAGACCCGGGGCGACGTCACGCTGCCCGCCTACCGCGGCGACATCGTGAACGGCTACGACTTCACGCCGGAGAGCCGGACGGCCGACCCGCGCCGCCTGGTGCAGGGGTACCACACCGCTGCTTCGACGCTGAACCTCGTCCGGGCCTTCACGCAGGGGGGCTTCGCCGACCTGCGGCAGGTGCACTCGTGGAACAAGGGCTTCGCCTCGAACCCCGCGAACGCCCGCTACGAGCACCTCGCCAAGGAGATCGACCGCGCGATCCGCTTCATGGACGCCTGCGGCGCCGACTTCGAGGCGCTCAAGCACGTCGAGTTCTACGCCTCGCACGAGGGGCTGCTCATGGACTACGAGCGCCCGATGACCCGCATCGACTCGCGCTCCGGCCTGGCGTACGACACGTCCGGTCACTTCATCTGGATCGGTGAGCGCACGCGCGACATCGACGGCGCCCACGTGGACTTCCTGTCGCGGGTGCGCAACCCGATCGGCGTGAAGCTCGGCCCGACGACGAGCGTCGACGACATGAAGGCGCTCGTCGACAAGCTCGACCCGAACCGTGAGCCGGGTCGCCTGACCTTCATCACGCGGATGGGCGCGGGCAAGATCCGCGACGAGCTGCCCAAGCTGCTCGAGGCGATCAAGGGCATGGACGCCAACCCGCTGTGGGTCACCGACCCGATGCACGGCAACGGCCTGACCACGCCGACGGGCTACAAGACCCGCCGGTTCGACGACGTCGTGGACGAGGTCCTCGGCTTCTTCGAGGCGCACCGCCAGGTCGGCACGTACCCGGGTGGCATGCACGTCGAGCTCACCGGTGACGACGTCACCGAGTGCCTCGGCGGCTCGGAGCACATCGACGAGGCCACGCTCGCCACCCGCTACGAGTCGCTGTGCGACCCGCGCCTCAACCACATGCAGTCCCTCGAGCTCGCCTTCCTGGTGGCCGAGGAACTCGGCGCGCACCAGCCCGACCGCTCGTAACGCAGGAACCCCCGGACAGGAGGCCCGGTGCCAGCTGGCACCGGGCCTCCTGTCCGTCGTGTCCACACGTTCCGGGCCGCGGGAACTGCCCGGCGGAACTACTGGTCGTAGGACAGGGTGACCGTGTCGCCGCGGTGGACCGTTGCGCCGGCACCCGGGTCGGTGCCGGTGACCGGCAGCTTCGACTTCCAGTCGTAGAAGCCGCAGAGGATGTTCGTGCAGTCGGGCACGGAGACCTTCAGCCCGAGGTCCTCGAGGGTCTTCGTCGCCTCGTTGATCGTCGCCCCGACGACGCCGTCCTCCGGCACGGTGATCGGCGTCGGACCCTTCGACACGACGACGTCCACCGCCGACCCGCGCACGGCGGGGGAGTCCTGCACGGCGGCGGAGACGATCTGGCCCGCGGGCACGCTCTCGCTGTACTCCTCGGTCCGGGCGCCGAGGATCAGTCCGACGTCGTCGAGTGCGGCGGAGGCCTCGTCGACCGTCTTGCCGACCACGTCGGGCACGGGGCCGAGCGAGACGGTCAGCGTGACCGGCCCGGTCTCGCCGTAGGCCTTCACCGTCGTGAGGTCGAGCGGCTTGCCGCCGGACACCCGACCGGTCGCCGCGACCACGGTGTCCTTCGGGGCGTCGGCGGAGAACTCGTACCGGTCGTCCTGCAGCTCGAAGTCGTCGTCGAGCGCGGCCGTCACGGTGGAGAGCGGCTGGCCGACGATCGCCGGCAGCGGGATCATCCGGGGGCCGTTCGACACGACGATCTGCACCGCCGTGCCCTTCTGCACCTCGCGCTCCGCGGCCGGCTTCGTCGTGGAGACCTGCCCCTTCGCGACGACGGCGTCGAACCGTGTCCCGGTCTTCGACGCCGCCTGCAGGCCCTGTGCTTCGAGCAGCTGCCGGGCCTGCGAGACCGACTTGCCCGTGACTTCCGGGATCCGCACGTTGCCACCCGGCCCCGGGCCGAAGTACCAGCCGAAGCCGGCTCCGATCAGCGCGAGCACGACGACCACGGACAGCAGGATCCAGCCGCGCTTCCGGCGCTTCGCCGACTGGTCGGCGAGCCGCTGTCCGGCGGGGGAGAGCACGCCCGGCTGTGCCCCGGTCCGACGGGGGCCCGGGGCGTTGCCGCGCGCACGGGCGGGTGCTCGACCGCGGTCGCCGGTGTCCCGGTCGCCGGACCGGTCGATGATGGCGGTCTCGTCGGCGGCTGCTCCGGCGGCCCCGACGGATGCTGCGGCCGCTGCGGCGCCGAGCGTGCCGGCGCCACCGGAGGGCAGGATCGCGGTCCCGTTCTCGGGGCGCAGGACGGCGGTGCGGTACTGGCCGGTCGCACGCTGCTGGTTGCCCGACATGTGGTCGAGCATCTCGCGGGCGTCGCGGGGACGGTCCTCGGGGTCCCGTGCGGTCGACCAGGCGACCAGCTCGTCGAGCTCCGGCGGCACCCCGGACACGGCGGCACTCGGTGCCGGCACGGAGTCGTTGGCGTGCTGGTAGGCGATCTGCATCGGCTGCTCGCCCTTGTAGGGCTGCTCGCCGGTGAGCATCTCGTAGAGCATGATGCCGAGTGCGTAGATGTCGCTGCGCGAGTCGGCGGCGCCGCGGGTCACGAGCTCGGGGGACAGGTAGGCGATCGTGCCGAGCAGGGCCGCGCCGGTCGCCGTGTTCGCGGTCGTGGCACGGGCCAGGCCGAAGTCGCCGAGCTTGATGCGGCCGTCGTCGGCGAGCAGGACGTTCTCGGGCTTCAGGTCGCGGTGCACGATGCCGGCGCGGTGGGCCGAGGCGAGTCCGGCGAGCACGGCGCGCAGGATGTCGGTCGCCTGCTCGGGCGTCAGGGCGTGGTGCTCCTGCAGCAGGTCCCGCAGCGTGATGCCGGGGATGTACTCCATGACGATGTAGGCGATCTCGCCCTCGGCACCCTGGTCGTAGACGCCCACCAGGTTCGGGTGCGACAACCGGGCCGCCGACCGGGCCTCCTGGATGAAGCGCTCACGGAAGGCCTGGTCGTCGGCCAGGTGCCCGTGCATGATCTTGATCGCGACGCGTCGCTCGAGGCGCACGTCGGTCGCGAGGTAGACGGTCGCCATGCCCCCGCGCGCGATGCGGGAGCGGACGCGGTACCGCTGATCGATCATGCGACCGATCATCGGATCCGTGGCGGCGTTGGTGGTCATCGGCGGCATTCTACGAATCGGAACCGCACTCGGGCGCACCGGCGCACCGCCCGTGACCCAATCTCGATCTTCCGGATGAGGCTCAGAGGGTCGCCAGCCAGCCCTGGGCGGCGCTCGCCCAGTTGGCGTAGGCCTTCGGGTAGGCGGAGAGCTGCACGGCCTGGGCCGCGTCGGTGATGCTCATCGAGGACCAGCCGGGCACGTCGAGCAACCCGCGGGTCTTGCCGGCGTTCGGGTTGTTCCGCCCGCCGAAGAACAGCGCGGTGGCGTGCGCCGGGTCCTGCAGCTTCGCCGCGCTGCCCCAACCCTGGCTCGGACGCTGCTGGAACAGGCCGACCGAGTCGCGGTCGCCGTGCGGCAGGTTCCGGAGGCTCGACTCCTGCATCGCGGCGGCGAGGGCCACGACGATGCCGCGGTCGGGGACGCCCAGCGATCGACCGACGGAGACGATCGTCGCCGCGTTCTGGCGCTGCTCGGCGCTCAGGCCGACGGCACCGCTGACCGCCGCACGCGCGGGGACCGCAGGCGCGGCGGTGGCGTTCGATGACGGGATGACGAGCGTCTTGCCGGCGTAGATCGTGCTCGTGTACGACAGGCCGTTCGCCGACAGGAGCGACTTGACGGAGACGTGGTGCGCGGCGGCGATCGAGGCCACGGTGTCGCCGGCGCTGATCTTCACGCTCGTCTTCGTCGACGGGGCCGAGGCGGTGGAGACCGACGGCGTCGAGGACGAGCCGTGCGGCACCCGCAGCGTCTGCCCCGGGTAGATGACGCTCCGCTGCGACAGCTTGTTCGCGCTGAGGAGCGCCGTGGTCGACACGCCGACGCGGGACGCGATGCCGGAGACGGTGTCGCCCTGCTTCACGTGGTAGCTCGAGGTGTCCGAGCCGGAGCCGCCGGTCGACCCGGAGGTCCGCACCGCGGCGGTGGTGACGGCGGGCGTCGATGCCAGGTGGAGCGTCTGCCCGGGGTGGATGATCGTGTTCCAGCCGAGGCCGTTGCGCACGAGGATCTCCTGCGCCGACAGGCCGAAGCGGGCGGCGATGTCCGAGACCGTGTCGCCGTGGTGGACCGTGTAGTTCGTGGGCACAGCCGTGGTGGTGGCCGTCGTGGTGGCGGCGACCGTCCGCACGACGGTCTGCGTCGGCCGCGCGACGGCGGTGCCGAACACCGGACGGTCGGTCACGGCGCGGTCCTGGTCGACGTGGCGCTTGTGGTTCGCGTCGGCGTCGTCGTGCCGCGGCTCGGCGTGGGCGATCGGGCCGGTGAGCCCGGCGGTCACGGCGATCGTGCCCGCGAGGACGATGGGCATGGTGGCGAACCGGGCGGATCGTGCGCGCCGGGCGACTTCGTCTGCAGCGTGGTCCACGGGTTTCTCCTGATCTCGACTGAGCCGTGCGCACGCATGCGCGCACTCACAGGTGCCACAACGCTGGCACGGCCTGATTCCCAAGTCAACCAGAGAGTCGGATGGGGGGGATGTGACGAATGTGACGAACGAGGCGCATTCACTCCGGCGGTCACTCTGGCACCATGGGCGTGTGAGTGCCGCACCCGCCGACGACCTGTCCCTCTCCGAACGCTGGCTGACCGTCCCCGAGCTGGTGGACATGTTCAGCACGAGCCCCGGACGGATCCACCGACTCTTCGAGCAGAAGACCCTGCTGGCAGCCCGCGTCGGCGGTGTGCTGCGCGTGCCGGTCGAGTTCCTCGAGGACGGGGAGCCGATGCCCGAACTGCGTGGCACGCTGATCGTGCTCGGCGACAACGGCTTCACCGACGACGAGGCGGTGCGCTGGATGCTCACCGTCGACGACGCGATGGGCACCACGCCGATCGCGGCGCTGCGCGCCGGTCGCAAGGCCGAGGTGCGTCGCGTCGCCCAATCGCTGCTCTAGACGCGTTCCGGACGGACAGGAGGCCCGTGGCGGTGTCGCCACGGGCCTCCTGGCGCGCCCTGTGTGGAACGCGTCTAGGACGTCCGGCGGCTGACCGTGTCGGCCAGCGACGCGAGCTGCTCGCGGGCCGACGGTGTCAGCGGCGAGGCGTCGAGCGCCGCCTTGGCGCGCTGGACGTGCCGCTCGATCGACCGCTCCACGGCGGCCACGGCGCCCGACTCGGTGAGGGTCGCGCGGAGCATCTGCACCTGCTCCTCGTCGAGGTCGGGGTCTCCGAGGAGCTCGTCCAGGAGCTGCCGCGGGCCGCTCGCCAGCGTCTTGCGCGCCGAGGCGATGAGGACGGTCCGCTTGCCCTCGCGCAGGTCGTCGCCGGCCGGCTTGCCGGTGACCTCGGGATCGCCGAAGACCCCGAGCATGTCGTCGCGCAGCTGGTACGCCACGCCGAGGGGGAGTCCGAAGGCGCGGAGGCCCTCGAGCTGGGAGTCGCTCGCGCCGGCGACGAGGGCACCGATGACCAGCGGGGCCTCGATCGAGTACTTCGCCGACTTGAAGACGATGACGCGCTGGGCACGGAGCAGGTGCTCGGACTCGTCGATGACCGGCCAGGCGGTCTCCTCGTGCACGTCGAGGTACTGCCCCGCCGTGACGTCGAGGCGCATCGCGTGGAACTCCTGACGGACGATGCGGGCCCGCACCGGGTCGAGGAGCGCGAGGCCCTCGTCGAAGACCGAGTCGCTCAGCGAGAGCAGCAGGTCGCCGAGGAGCAGCGCGGAGTTCGTGCCGTACTGCCCGCGGTCGCCGACGAAGCCGGACTCCTCGTGCAGGGACTCGAAGCGGCGGTGCGCGGCCGGACGCCCACGGCGGGTGTCCGAGCGGTCCATGATGTCGTCGTGCACCAGGGCGGCGGCGTGGAAGACCTCGAGCGCGGCGGCGACCGTGACGATCGCCTCGGCGGTGGTCTGCCGGGACCCCTCGGCCAGCGGGTCGAACGAGCCCGAACGGCCCGCCACCGACTGCCATCCCCAGTAGCAGAACAGTGCCCGGAAGCGCTTGCCGCCGGACAGCAGGTCTCGGGCGTACCGGTCGAACGGCGCGAGGTCGGGGCTGATCGCGAGGAGCCGTTCACGCTGCTCGTCGAGTGCCCGGTCGATACGCGCCGATACGAGGTCCACTAATCGCGTACTCTCAGCCACGATCCCTACCCTAGTGGAGTGGTCGAGGCATAGAATCGGTCCACTCAACCCGCGTTTTTCAACCCCGCGTCGATCCCAGGAACAGAGGGAACCAAGATGCCGCTCTCGGAACAGGAGCAGCGCCTTCTCGAAGAGATGGAGCGCAGCCTCTACCAGAACGATTCCGATTTCGTGGCTCGTGTCACACGTCGACAGGGTCGTCCGACGTACACAGCCATCACACTCGGGGTCCTCGGCGCACTCGCCGGGGTCGCCATCGTCATCGTCGGCCTCGTCATCAAGGCGCCGCTGTTGGGCATCCTCGGCTTCGTCGTGATGCTCGCCGGTGTCCTGTTCGCGTTTCGCCCGGGTATGCGTGCCCCGAAGGCGAAGCCCGCTCGGCCGGGCAAGCCCGCATCCGGTGGGTCGGCGCGTCCGTCCACCGGTGGCGGCGGGTCCTTCATGGACCGGATGAACGAGCGCTGGGACAAGCGCAACGACCAGAGTCAGTAGCTGACGGGAGTCATCAGGACTCCCTCCACACTCCTCCACGGGGTCGACCTTCGGGTCGGCCCCGTTTCGTGTTTCCGGGGGCGGGGGCTCTTGTTGCGGCGTCCGGGCGTGGACGTGCCCGCGAGTGGTCACGACATGCCGTGCGGTTGATGCCGAGGGTGCAGGAACTGTCGGCTGGGGCCCGCGCGAGCGACGGTTCGTGACCACTCGGCGTCGCGGCGGCGGCACGTCTTGACCGTGCGCTGACCGGCGGCCGGGCGTGGTGGAGCCGACCGTGATCCCGCGGCGCGCCCTGACGTGCTCCACCGGCTGCGAAAGTCCTCCACTTTCCTCCACGCAGCCCTCGGCGCTGTCGAACCGCATGATTCCGGGCCTGCGAGGTCATCGCTGCGGAGTGCATTCCAGTCTGCATGCCCCCAGTAGGGGTGTCGCGGGCCGAAAAGGGAGTGGAATCCTGGGCGCGGGGAGGGGAGTGGAGTAAAGTGGGGCTCGCAACGGTCCGGTGGAGCGGAGGGGAGGCCCGACGTGCTGCTCGGTACTCATGCCCCGAAGCTCGACGAGAAGGGTCGCGTGATCCTCCCCGCCAAGTTCCGGGACGAACTGTCCGGCGGGCTCGTGATGACCCGCGGCCAGGAACGCTGCGTCGTGGTCTTCAGCGCCCGGACGTTCGAGGAACTCCACGAGCGCATCCGGACCGCCCCGATGACGTCGAAGCGCACCAGGGACTACATGCGTCTGTTCCTCTCGGGGGCCAGCGCCGAACAGCCCGACAAGCAGAACCGCGTGACGATCCCGCAGAACCTCCGCGAGTACGCGGGGCTCGAGCGGGACCTCACGGTCATCGGCAGCGGTGACCGTGCCGAGATCTGGTCCACCCCCGCGTGGGAGGCCTACTACGCCGAAGCCGAAGAGGCATTCGCCGACAACGACGAGGAGGTGATCCCGGGGATCTTCTGATCCGCGGATCGGGACTCCCAGCCGTGAAGCCCTGACGCCACTTCCCCGGTGTCAGGTCGCATGGATGGGGATCCGGACCCACGGCCCAGGAGACGAGGGGCTGCACATGGCCGACAACGACAACGAGACGCCACGCTTCCCGCACACGCCGGTGATGCTCCAGCGCATCGTCGACCTGTTCACGCCGACGCTCGAGGGCCCGGGCAAGGTCGTCGTCGACGCCACGCTCGGCATGGGCGGCCACTCCGAGGGCCTGCTCGAGCGCTTCCCGGAGCTCACGCTCATCGGGCTCGACCGCGACACCGACGCACTCGGCATCGCGGGGGAGCGCCTGGCCCGCTTCGGCGACCGAGTCCGGCTCGTGCACACCGTGTACGACGGCATCGTCGACGCGATCGAGGGCGAGGGCTTCACGAAGGTCGACGGCGTGCTCTTCGACCTCGGCGTGAGCTCGCTGCAGCTCGACCGGGCCGAGCGCGGGTTCGCGTACAGCCAGGACGCCCCGCTCGACATGCGGATGGACCGGACCGAGGGGCAGACCGCCGCCGACGTCCTGGCCACCTACGACGAGGGCGAACTCCGCCGCATCTTCCAGCGCTACGGCGAGGAGAAGCTCGCCGGCCGCTACGCCCGAGCGATCGTCGAGCGGCGGGAAACGAAGCCGTTCGAGATGTCCGGCGACCTGGTCCAGGTGCTGCACGACGCGACCCCGGTCGCCATCCAGCGCCAGGGGCACCCTGCCAAGCGCGTCTTCCAGGCACTCCGCATCGAGGTCAACGCCGAACTGAGCGTGCTCGAGCGAGCCATCCCGGCGGCGCTCGACGCCATCGCGGTCGGCGGTCGGATCGTCGTCGAGTCGTACCAGTCCCTCGAGGACCGCATCGTCAAGCGGGCACTGGTGGAGCGCACGAAGTCGAGCGCTCCCGCCGGCCTGCCGGTGGAGCTGCCCGAGCACGCCCCCACCTTCTCCCTGATCGTCAAGGGCGCCGAGCTGGCCGACGAGGCCGAACGCGCCGCCAACCCCCGAGCAACCCCCGTGCGCCTGCGCGCGGCCGAGCGGATCCGGAACTGACATGAGCACGAACCTCGCACTCGTCGACCCCGCGGTCGTCCCGTCGCGGGCCCCGCGCCCCGACCGTCAGCGCCGCCCCGAGCTGGTCGAGGTCACCCCGACCGCGGCCCAGCGTCGGGCACGCCCCCGCATCGGGTACGCCGTCGTGGCCGTCGCCGCGCTCGGGATCCTGCTGCTGGCCCAGCTCGGCATCAGCATGGTGCTCAGCCAGGGCGCCTACACGCTCAACTCGCTGTCCGCCGAGCAGACGAACCTGTCCCGCACGCAGCAGTCCCTGTCCGAGCAGCTCCGGGTCCTCGACTCGCCGCAGAACCTGGCACGCAACGCCCAGTCGCTCGGCATGATCGCCAACTCGACGCCGGTGTACCTCGACCCGAAGACCGGTCGGGTGTACGGCACGCCGACCCCGGCGAAGCCCGACGAGGCCACGGCGTCCACCGAGAACCAGGTGCCGAACTCACTGCTGAACGACGTGCCGCTGGCCACGAAGCCGGGCGACACGTCGACGAGCAAGGAGACGGGCACGACGGGCACGTCGAGCGCGAAGGACACGTCGGGCACCAAGGACACGTCGGACGCCGCGGGCACCACGGGATCCACCGACGGCACGGCCACGTCTGAGAAGACGAGCGGCGCCAGCGCGTCGGACCAGGGGACGGCGAAGTCGTCCGTAGAGTCCGACGCGAACCCGCTCCAGGCGCCCTCCACCCGGTGACCGGCGGGTCCGCCGCACCCTCAGCACCGCCCGGGAAGGACCGCACCGCGTGACGAAGACGATCCGCAACCGACGCCTGCGCTACAGCATCGTGATGCTCGCCGTGATCGCCCTCGTCGGGGTGTTCGTGGTGCGGCTCGTCGACATCCAGGTCGTCCAGGCGTCGGAGCTGAACAAGGCGTCGGCCCAGAAGCGCAGCATTCCCGTGACCATCTACGGCACCCGCGGGTCGATCGTGGACCGCAACGGCACCGAACTCGCCGACAGCGTCACGCGCTACAACATCACGACCTCCCCGCGCCTGGTGAAGGGCTTCAAGGGCAAGCTCGGCGGCACCCGCATCAAGGACGTCAGTGTCGGCACCGCCCTGAGTGCGCTGGCGAAGGCGTCCGGCGGTGACGTCGCGACCATGCGGAAGAACATCGCCGCGAACCCGAAGTCCGACTTCGCGTACCTGGTCAAGGGCCTCGACGTGCAGCACTACGAGGCCGTGCGTGCACTCGGCATCCCCTGGCTGTACCCGGAGCCACAGGCGGCGCGGGTGTACCCGACGGGTGCGACGACGGGCAACCTGACCGGCTTCATGGGCACCGACGGCGCCCAGGCCGGCCTGGAGTACTCCTACAACCAGTGCCTGGCGGGCACCAACGGCTCGGAGACCTACGAGCGCGGCGAGGACGGCGTGCAGCTCCCGGGCAGCACCGTGACGACGAAGAAGGCCAAGGACGGCGGCACGCTCGAGACGACCATCGACAGCGACCTGCAGTACATGGCGCAGCAGACCATCGCGTCCGCCTCCAAGACCCTGCAGGCGGAGTCCGCGACGGCGACGGTCACGAGCGTCAAGACGGGTGAGCTGCTGGCGGTCGCCGACTACCCGACGGTCGACCCGAACGACGTCGACGCCACGACCGACAAGGGCGCCTTCGGTTCCCGTGCCCTGACGGCGTCGTACGAGCCGGGCTCCACGATCAAGGCCGCCATCGCCGCCGCGCTGCTCGACCAGGGCAAGTCGAGCCCCACCGACCAGGCCGTCGTGCCGTACTCGCGCACGTTCCCCTGGGGCGGCACGATCCACGACTCCGAGTTCCACGCCACCGAGAACCTCACGCTCACCGGCATCCTGCAGAACTCGTCGAACGTCGGCATCACCGAGCTCGGCGCGCGGCTGACATCCCAGCAGCGCTTCGACTACATGAAGAAGTTCGGGCTGTTCGAGCCGGAGACGGCCATCGACTACCCGGGCCAGCCCTCGATGGACTACGGCACCAGCCCGAACTGGGACCAGCAGACGAACATCAACTCGATGTTCGGTCAGGGCATCTCGACGACAGCGGTGCAGGTCGCGAGCGTCTTCCAGACGATCGCGAACGACGGTGTCCGGATCCCGCTGCACTTCGTCAAGGGCTGCACCACGGCGGACGGCAAGACGATCGACGCGCCCGACGTGCAGAAGCAGCGGGTCGTCTCCGCAGCCGCCGCCACGCAGGTCACCGGCATGCTGCAGAGCGTCGTCACGGGTGGCACGCTGGTGGGCATGAAGCCGATCTCCGGCTACAACATCGCCGCGAAGACGGGGACCGCCGAGGTGGCCGAGGGGTCGCAGGGATACGGCGGTCAGCGCATCACGTCGGTGGCCGGAATGGCACCCGCCGAAGACCCCCAGTATGTTGTCACGGTGACGTTCACGAAGCCGCAGACCAACAAGTGGTCCAGCGGAGCGGCTCCGGCGTTCCGCACACTCATGTCCCAGGTGCTCGAGAAGTACCGAGTAGCCCCCTCCGCGTCCGAGGCGAAGCTCTACCCGTCCACGTGGTGAGGAAGAAGGAACACTTGTCCGCACGGATCCCCCCGGTCCTCCGACCCGAACACCCGACCCCGAGGGCCGTCTCCGAACTCGCCAACGCGTTCGGTCTGCGAGTCGTCGGCTCGGTCGACAGCATCGAGACCGCCGGGGTCACCCTGAGCGCCACCGAGGTGCAGCCGGGTGACCTGTTCGTCGGCGTGCACGGTGCGAACCGGCACGGCGCACAGTTCGCGACGGAGGCCGCCGAGCGCGGCGCCGTCGCCGTCCTGACCGACCAGGACGGCGTCGCACTGGTCGAGCCGTCCGGGCTGCCGGTGCTCGTGGTCGACGACCCCCGCGCCGCCCTCGGCGACGTCGCGGCGTGGGTCTACCGCACCCACCCCGACGAGGCCACCGACCTGCCGCAGCTGTTCGCCGTCACCGGCACGAACGGCAAGACGAGCACGTCGTACATCCTCGAGGGCATCCTCAAGCAGCTCGGTCTGGTCACCGGCCTGAGCTCGACCGCGGAGCGCCACATCGGTTCGCTCAGCGTGACGAGCCGCCTGACCACGCCCGAGGCCAGCGAGATGCACGCGCTCCTCGCTCGCATGCGCGAGAGCGAGGTCCGCGCGGTCGCCGTCGAGGTCAGCGCCCAGGCCCTCAGCCGGCACCGCGTCGACGGCATCGTCTTCGACGTCGCAGCCTTCACGAACCTGTCGCACGACCACCTCGACGACTACGCCGACATGGAGGAGTACTACCAGGCGAAGCTCCCGCTGTTCCAGCCCGAGCACGCCCGTCGTGGCGTCGTCTCGCTGGACACCGACTGGGGCCACCGCGTGGTGCAGGACTCCCGCATCCCGGTCACCACGATCACGGTGCACCCCGACGTCGAGGCCGAGTGGCACGTCGACATCGTCGAGGCGCACGCCGCGTACACCGAGTTCCGCCTGACCGGCCCCGAGGGCCGCGAGCTGACCACCCGTGTGCCGCTGATCGGCTGGCACATGGCGGCGAACGCGGCACTCGCGATCGTCATGCTCGTCGAGGGCGGGTTCGAGCTCGGTGCCATCGCGCACGCGCTGGAGAGCAACCACCGCCGCTACCCCGACGAGGACGACGCGAGCGAGCGCGACGGCGAGACGCACCGCGTCTCCGCCATCGAGTGCTACCTGCCCGGCCGCACCGAGCGGGTCTCCGGCGAGCAGGGCCCGAGCGTCTACGTCGACTTCGGCCACAGCGCCGACGCCTTCGAGAACACCCTCGCGGCGGTCCGGCAGTTCACCTCCGGCAAGGTCCTCATGCTGTTCGGCGCCGACGGCGACCGGGACACCACGAAGCGCGGCGACATGGCCCGTGTGGCCGCGGCGGGCAGCGACATCCTCGTCGTCACCGACCACCACCCGCGCTTCGAGGACGCCGCGTCGATCCGGAAGACCCTGGTCGACGCCGCACGTGCCGCCCACCCCGACCACGAGATCCACGAGGTCAGCCCGCCCGAGGCCGCGATCCGCACGGCCGTGGGCCTGGTCGGCGAGGGGGACTCGATCCTCTGGGCCGGTCCGGGGCACCAGGACTACCGCGACATCCAGGGCGTCCGCACCCCGTACTCCGCCCGCGACGAGGCCCGTGCGGCCCTGCGCGAGGCCGGCTGGGAGCCGAACTCCGGTCCGGCGGAGGACGTCCGATGATCGCCATGACCCTCGCCGAGATCGCCGCCGCGATCGGCGGCGAGCTGATCGGCGGCGCCCAGGCCACCGACGTCTCCGAGCCCGGCGACCTGGTCGTCGACGGCTCGGTCGAGACCGACTCGCGCCTGGTCCGCCCCAGCAGCGTCTTCTTCGCCCTGCCCGGCGAGGTCACCGACGGCCGACGCTTCGTGCCCGCGGCCGTCGACGCCGGGGCTGCCCTGGTCATCACGCCCGAGCGTGTGGACACCACCGCGCCGCAGATCGTCGTCACCGACGGGTACGAGGCCCTCGCCGCGCTCGCGCACGAGGTGGTCACGCGCGTCCGGATGAGCACCGCGGACCGCGTCGACGCCGACGGGCGCCCGGCACCCCTGCGGGTCGTCGGCATCACCGGCTCGAACGGCAAGACGAGCACGAAGAACATGCTCCGCACGATCCTCGAGCAGCACGGCGCGACCGTCGCGCCCGAGGGCTCGTTCAACAACCACGTCGGCGCACCGATCTCGATGCTCCGCGTGACGTACGACACCCGGTACCTGGTGGTCGAGATGGGCGCGAGCGGCGTTGGCCACATCGCCAAGCTCGTCTCGATCGCCGAGCCCGACGTCGGCGTCGTCCTCAAGGTGGGCCTCGCGCACGCCGGCGAGTTCGGCGGCATCGAGGCGACGCAGCGCGCGAAGTCCGAGATGGTCACCGACCTCCCCGCCTCCGCGACCGCCCTCCTCAACGTCGACGACGACCGGGTCGCGTCGATGCGCGACCTGACGGCCGCCCACGTGGTCGGCTTCGGCACGTCGGCGGACGCCGACTACCGCATCACCGGCATCGAGACGGACCGCAGCGGCACCCGCTTCACCCTCACCGCGCCTCCCGTCCGCACCGAAGGCGAGCGTCCGACGGACGCGACCCTGTCTGGAGGCCCGGATCACGTCGACGTCCGCCTCGCGATCCTGGGTGAGCACCACGCCATGAACGCGTCCGCCGCGCTCACGGTGGCCCACTTGTGGGGCGTCCCGCTCGCCGACGGCGCCGCGGCGCTCGCGTCGATGACGCGCGCCGAGCGCTGGCGCATGGAGCTGCTCCAGGGCGGCCCCGAGGGCGTCACCGTCATCAACGACGCGTACAACGCGTCGCCCGACTCCACCGCGGCGGCGCTGCGGACCCTGGCGCAGATCGTGCGCCCGGGGGAGCGGACCGTCGCGGTGCTCGGTGAGATGGCCGAGCTCGGTGAGTTCTCCGTCGAGGAGCACGACCGCATCGGTCGGCTCGTCGTCCGCCTCGGCATCGGACAGCTCGTGGTCGTCGGCCGCGGCGCGATGCCCATCCACCAGGCCGCCACCCTCGAGGGATCGTGGGACGGCGAGTCCGTGTACATCGAGGACGTCGACGACGCCGTCCGTGCCATGCAGGAGATGCTCCGCCCCGGCGACGTCGTCCTCGTCAAGTCCTCGAAGTCTGCCGAACTGCGATTCCTCGGCGACCGCCTCGGAGGTGTCACCGAATGATCGCGCTCCTCGTCGCCGGCGCCACGTCGCTGGTGTTCACGTTGCTGCTCACCCCGTTCTTCATCAAGCTCTTCCACCGTCTCGGGTGGGGGCAGTTCATCCGCGACGACGGTCCGCAGTCCCACCACACCAAGCGCGGGACCGCCACCATGGGCGGCATCGTCCTGATCATCGGTGCGGTGATCGGGTACTTCGTCGGCCACCTGGTCGGGCGTGACTCGATCACGCTGTCCGGGCTGCTCGTGCTGTTCCTGATGGTCGGACTCGGGTTCGTCGGCTTCATCGACGACTTCCTCAAGGTGCGGCGTCAGCGGAGCCTCGGGCTCGGCGGCTGGGCCAAGGTCCTCGGTCAGGTCATCGTCGGCGTCATCTTCGCCACGATCGCCCTGGTCGTGCCGACGTCGAACGGCAAGCCGCCGGCATCGACGATGATCTCGGCGATCCGCGACGTGCCGTGGCTCGACTTCATGGCGCTCGGCACGGTCATCGGCACCGTGCTGTTCCTCGCCTGGATCGTCCTGCTGACGGTGTCCACGTCGAACGGTGTGAACGTGGCCGACGGGCTCGACGGCCTGGCCACGGGGTCGAGCATCCTGGCGATCGGCTCGTACGTCATCATCGGGTTCTGGCAGTCGAACCAGATCTGCGGCGGAGCCCGGCTCGACTCGAGCACCGCACACGCCTGCTACACCGTGTCGAACCCGCTCGACCTCGCCGTGGTCGCGGCCGCGGTCTGCGGTGGGCTCATCGGGTTCCTCTGGTACAACACCTCGCCCGCGCAGATCTTCCTCGGCGACACCGGTTCGCTCGGCCTCGGCGGTGCCCTGGCCGGCCTCGCGATCCTCAGCCGCACCGAGCTGCTGCTCATCCTCATCGGTGGCCTGTTCTTCATCGTCACCGGCTCCGTCATCCTGCAGCGTGCTTACTTCAAGATCACCCACGGCAAGCGCATCTTCCTGATGAGTCCGCTGCACCACCACTTCGAACTGAAGGGGTGGGCCGAGGTGACCGTCGTCGTCCGCTTCTGGATCATCGCCGGGCTCTTCGTCGCGGCGGGGGTCGGACTCTTCTACCTCGAATGGATCGCACGCGTTGGTTGACCCGGTGTCCTCGCCGTCCCGCCTGAACTCCCTCGACAGCTGGTACTCCGGGGGGTGGAAGGGGCTCAACGTCGCCGTCCTCGGCCTCGGTGTCACCGGGTTCTCGGTCGCCGACACCCTCGTGGAGCTCGGCAGCGAGGTGACGGTCTACTCGACCGACGCCCCCGCCGACAGCGTCGAGCTGCTCGACGTGATCGGTGCCCGGTTCCTGCAGACACCGCTCGACACCGTCCCGGACGCACTCGTCCAGCAGGCACCCGACGTCGTCATCGTGTCGCCGGGGCTGCCCCCGCACAACGCCACCGTGCGGTGGTCGGCGACGAACAGCACCGTCTGGGGCGACATCGAGCTCGCCTGGCGCGTGCGCGACAAGGTCGTCCGCGGCCCGGTCGCGGCCCCCTGGATCACGATCACGGGCACGAACGGCAAGACCACGACGACACAGCTCACGACCGCGATGTACGAGGCCGGCGGCCTGCGTGCCGTCGCGTGCGGGAACATCGGCGTGCCGGTGCTCGACGTCGTCCGCGACCCGGTCGGCTACGACGTGCTCGTCGTCGAGCTCTCGAGCCACCAGCTGCACTACGCGGCGACGTCCGGCGACGGTGCCGTGGTGCCGCTCGCGAGCGCCTGCCTGAACATCGCCGACGACCACCTGGAGTGGCACGGCTCGGCCGAGGCGTACCGCGCGGCGAAGGCCAAGGTCTACGAGCGAACCGTGATGGCGTGCGTCTACAACACCTCGGACGAGGCCACCCGGCGGATGGTGCAGGAGGCCGACGTGGTGGAGGGCTGCCGCGCGGTCGGCTTCACCCCCGGCGTCC
Source organism: Curtobacterium sp. MCPF17_051 (assembly GCF_003234595.1). Lineage (NCBI taxonomy): Bacteria > Bacillati > Actinomycetota > Actinomycetes > Micrococcales > Microbacteriaceae > Curtobacterium > Curtobacterium sp. MCPF17_051. Next base: position 39,132 of record NZ_QKSE01000017.1, read on the forward strand.
CCGCTCCCGGTGACGTCGGCATCGTCGAGGACGTCCTGTGCGACCGGGCGTTCAACGACGACCGCCGCAACAGCGCGCTCGAGCTGTCGACGCTCGCCGACCTCGAGGCCGCCGGGCTCGCCAGCCCGCACATGACCATGAACGTCCTGGCCGCCGCCGCGCTGGCCCGTGCCGGCACCGTCCAGCCGAGCGCCATCCGGTCAGCCGTCCGGGCGTTCCGCGCCGACCACCACCGCACCGAGCTCGTGGCCCGGGCGGACGGCATCACGTGGGTCGACGACTCCAAGGCCACGAACCCGCATGCCGCCACCGCGTCGCTCGCGTCGTTCGACACCGTCGTGTGGATCGTCGGCGGCCTGTTCAAGGGCGTCGACGTCGACGGTCTGGTCGAGCGCTTCGGCCCCGGCGTCCGCGCCGTCGTGGTGATCGGCACCGACCGGACACCCGTCCTCGAGGCATTCGCGCGACACGCGTCCACGGTCCCGGTGCTCCAGGTGGAGACGACGGACACTGATCAGGTCATGCGCGAGGCGGTCCGGCATGCCGCATCGGTCGCGAGGCCGGGCGACACCGTCCTCCTCGCCCCGGCGGCGGCGTCGTTCGACCAGTTCGGCTCCTACGCCGACCGGGGGCAGCGTTTCGCGGCCGCGGTCAACGAGCACCTGGGAGGAGAAGTCGATGGCGACGACACCGACGGATCTTCCGAACAGCCGTAACGGCCGGACCGCGTCGACCCCACGACGGACGAACGGCGCGATCGTCGCCGTCAAGAACGTCTTCGTCGCGGAGTCCAGCACCTTCTACACGATCCTCGGCGTCACGCTGTTCCTCGTCGTCTTCGGCGTCGTGATGGTGCTGTCCTCGTCGAGCGTCGAGGAGTACGCGGCGACCCACGACTTCTTCGGGGCGGCGTCCCGCCAGGGCCTGTACGCCGTGCTCGGTGTGCCGCTCATGCTCATCGCCAGCCGGGTCCCGACCCGGATCTGGCGGAAGTGGGCGATGCGGCTGCTCGGTGCTGCGCTCGTGCTGCAGCTGCTCGTGTTCACCCCGCTCGGCATCGACATCCAGGGCAACCGGAACTGGATCGAACTCGGGTCGTTCACCGCGCAGCCGTCCGAGGTCGTGAAGCTCGGGCTGGTGCTCGGCATCGGCGCCATCATCTACGTCAAGCGGGACAAGCTCGACGACTGGAAAGAGGTGTTCATCCCGATCGGGATCGCCTCGATGCTCTCGCTCGGGCTCGTCGTCCTCGGTGGTGACCAGGGCACCGCGATGGTCATGCTCATCCTGGTGTTCGGCGCGCTGTACATCGGCGGCGTCCGCGCTCGGCACCTGCTCGTCGGCCTCGGTGCGTTCGCCGTGATGCTGCCCTTCGTGACGATGGCCTCGGCCTCGCGCTCGACCCGCATCAGCGCCTGGCTGTCCGGGTGCACCGACACCAGCCAGTACCAGGACATCTGCTGGCAGCCCGTGCACGGCATGTGGGCGCTCGCGTCCGGCGGCGTGTTCGGCGTCGGCCTCGGCAACTCGAAGGCGAAGTGGTCGTGGCTGCCCGAGGCGGACAACGACTACATCTTCGCGATCATCGGCGAGGAGCTCGGCCTGATCGGCGCCGTCGTGGTGCTCAGCCTGTTCGTGGTGCTCGCCGTCGGCATGATCAAGATCATCCGGCAGTCCCGCGACCCCTTCGTGAAGACGGTCACCGGTGGCATCCTCGCGTGGATCATCGGCCAGGCGCTCATCAACATCGCCGTCGTGCTCGGCCTGCTGCCCGTGCTCGGTGTGCCCCTGCCGCTCATCTCGGCCGGTGGTTCTGCCCTCATCATGACCCTGGTGGCGATCGGCGTCGTGCTCTCCTTCGCGCGTGACCTGCCCGGCAAGAACGACCCCGGCCTGACGAACGCCCCACTCGGCCGGACCTCCACGAACGGATCACTGCGGTGAGCAAGTACCTCTTCGCCGGCGGCGGCACCGCCGGCCACGTCAACCCCCTGCTCGCGGTCGCCGACCGGTTGACCGAGCGGGAGCCGGGCGCCGAGGTGCTCGTGCTGGGCACCGCCGAGGGGCTGGAGTCCCGCCTCGTCCCGATGCGCGGCTACGAGCTGCTGACGATCCCGCGCCTGCCGTTCCCCCGGAAGCTCAACGGCGCGGCCCTGCGCTTCCCGCAGCGCTTCGCGGCGGCGGTCAAGCGGACCGAGCAGATCATCCGCGACCACGAGATCGAGGTGGTCCTCGGCGTCGGTGGCTACGCGGCCGCTCCGGCGTACATCGCCGCGCGCCGCACCGGCACCCCGATCGTCGTGCACGAGCAGAACGCCAAGCCCGGGCTGGCGAACCGCCTCGCAGCGTTCCTCACCGAGCACGTCGGCCTGACCTTCTCGAACACGCGCCTGCGCCACGGCCGCGTTGTCGGCATGCCGCTCCGTCGCGAGATCGAGTCACTCGACCGCCGCGCTGTCCGGGCCGAGGGGCTCGCCGAGTTCGGGCTCGACCCGGACCAACCCGTGCTGCTCGTGACCGGCGGCTCCTCGGGTGCGCGGAGCATCAACCGGACGATCAACAAGTCCGCCGCCGCCATCGTGGGTGCCGGCTGGCAGGTCCTGCACGTCGTGGGTGCCGCGTCGGACATCGGCCCCAGCGACCTGGACGGCTACCACGTGCTGCCCTACTGCGATCGAATGGACCTGGCGTACGCGGCGAGTGACTTCGTCGTGTCGCGCTCCGGCGCCGGCATGGTGTGCGAGCTGACCGCCGTCGGGCTGCCGAGCGTGCTCGTGCCGTACCCGGTGGGCAACGGTGAGCAGCGTCACAACGCGAAGGACGTCGTCGACGCCGGGGGAGCCGTCCTGGTGGCCGACGGGGAATTCGACCAGGACTGGGTGACGTTCCAGCTGCTGAGCATCCTGCAGGACCGCTCCCGCATCGCGGACATGACCGTGCGGGCGGGCAGCGTCGGCCACCGCGACGGCGCCGACCGGATGACCGACCTGGTCCTCGACGCCGCGAAGCAGGCCCCCAGCACCACGGAGGAACGATGACCATCAAGCCGGACCTGACCCAGCCGATCCCGGACGACCTGGGCACGGTGCACTTCGTCGGCATCGGCGGCGCGGGCATGAGCGGGATCGCCCGGATGTTCCTCGCCGCCGGGCACCGCGTGACGGGCAGCGACTCCCGCGAGACGGAGACGACCGGCACGATGCGCGACCTCGGCGCGACCGTGCAGATCGGTCACGACGCGGCGAACGTCGGCCAGGCCGACACCATCGTCGTCACGAGCGCCCTCTGGCCCGACAACCCCGAGCTCCTCGAGGCGCAGCGCCGCGGTCTGCCGGTGCTCCACCGCTCGCAGGCCCTCGCCGCCCTGATCGCCGAGCACCGCCTGGTCGCGGTCGCCGGTGCGCACGGCAAGACCACCTCGACCGGCATGATCGTCACCGCGATGGTCGAGCTCGGCCTCGACCCGAGCTTCGTCAACGGCGGCGTCATCCAGTCCCTCGGCACGAGTTCGGCCCCGGGGTCGAGCGACCTGTTCGTGGTCGAGGCCGACGAGTCCGACGGCTCGTTCCTGCTCTACGACGTCGCCGTGGCCCTGGTCACCAACGTCGACGCCGACCACCTGGACCACTACGGCAGCGAGGAGGCCTTCACCGAGGCCTTCGTCGAGTTCGCCGCGAAGGCGAGCGAGCGCGTCGTGATCTCGAGCGACGACGCCGGTGCGAAGACGGTCACGGCCGGCATCCGCCAGCGCCCGGACGCGCCCGAGATCGTCACGTTCGGCGAGGCGGTCGACGCGGACGTCCGCATCGAGGGCATCACCGAGTCGGCCGGCGTCGAGGTCGACTTCCGTGCCGATGGTGAGGCGTACCACCTGACCCTCCGCGTGCCCGGCCGGCACAACGCGATCAACGCCGTCGGCGCCTTCGCGGTCCTCACCGGTCTCGGCGTCGCCCCGGCCGACGCGATCCGCGGGCTCGAGGCGTTCGGCGGCACCCAGCGCCGCTTCGAGCTGCACGGTGTCGAGCGCGGGGTCTCGGTCTACGACGACTACGCCCACCACCCGACCGAGGTCGCCGCGGCGCTCAAGGCCGCCCGCAACGTCGTCGGCGACGGCCGCATCATCGCGATCCACCAGCCGCACCTGTACTCACGCACCCGTCTGATGGCCGGCGACTTCGCCGAGGTGTACGAGGAACTCGCCGACCACACGGTCGTGCTCGACGTCTACGGCGCCCGCGAGGACCCGGAGCCCGGCGTGACCGGCGCCCTGGTGCAGGAGCGCTTCGCCGACCAGTCGCGCGTCGAGTTCCTGCCCGACTGGGACGAGGCCGCGGCACGCGCGGCCGCGGTCGCCCGTGACGGCGACATCATCATGACGCTCAGCTGCGGCGACGTGTACCGGATCATCCCGCAGGTGCTCGGGGCCCTGGGCGCCGACGGAGCGTCGTCCCGGTGAAGCGCCCCGAGGGGTTCGACGAGGGGGACGCCCGCAGGGACGCCCCGGCCGAGGCCGCGGAAGCGCCCCGGCAGCGTCGTGGTCCCTCGAAGCAGCGGCTGCCGTTCCGCGGACGCGTCGCCGACGACCGGGAGGCCCGTCCCACGTCCGCCCCGGAAGCCCCGGTCGACGGAACGGTCGACCCCACCCCCGCGGACCAGCCCGACGCCGACGCCTCCGGTCCCCAGCGGGACCGCGTCGGCGCCTTCGCCGGTGCGGCCGGACGCCGGTTCGGCGCCGGACTCTCCACCGTGGCTGACCGCCTGCGCGAGTACACGCCGAACGAGGACCACCGGGACCCGGAGGCCGACCGCCGCGACGCGGAACGCCGAGCCGCCACGAGCGGTGCAGCCGACCACGACGTGACCGTGACCGACGTGCTCGACGCGACCGGTGCCTCCCGGACCGACCAGCACGCCGAGGCGCCCATCGGGGCGCGGGTGCGCGCGGCCGAGACCGCGCGTGAGGCACGCATCGCGAAGCGTCGACGCCGGTTGCTCGAGCGTGCCGAGGTCCGCCGGTTCACCCGGCGCAGCCGGCACCGTCGCGCCGCGTGGATCACGGCGGCGAGCGTCGTCCTCGTGCTCGGGGTCTCGATCCTCGTCGCGGTGTTCTCACCGCTGATGGCGCTCCGCACGATCGAGATCAAGGGCACCAACCGCGTCGACGAGTCCGCGCTGCGCCAGGCGCTGTCCGACCAGATCGGCACGCCCCTGGCCCGGCTCGACTTCGACGCGATCAAGCGGGACGTCGCCGGCTTCCCGCTCATCGAGAGCTACGTGACCGAAGAGGCCCCGCCGCACACGCTCGTCGTCACGGTGACCGAGCGCACGCCGGTGGTCGCGGTGCAGTCCGGCAGCACGTTCGACCTCGTCGACCCCGCGGGCATCGTCGTGCAGTCGTCGCCGAAGCGTCCCGCCACGATGCCGCTCGCCGACATCGGCCGGGCGCGCCTCGGTTCGGCGAGCTTCCGCACGATGACCGAGGTCGTGCTGGCGCTGCCGTCGACCGTGCGGTCCCAGGTGACACGTGTCGCCGGGTCGACGGCCGACGACGTCACCCTGACCCTCAAGGACGGCTCGACCGTCGTGTGGGGGAGCCCGGACGACTCGGACGCGAAGGCCGAACTGCTCGCCGCGCTGGTCAAGGACCACGCGGCCCGGAACCCGGGCGTCGTCGTCGAGTACGACGTCTCGGCACCGGACAACGGCGTCATCCGCGCCAAGGACTGAATTGCCGGACCTGATCGGCGACACGCGGCGTGGCGGGGCGACAGTGCGCCGAACGCACCCGTAGCGTCGAAGCCAGCACCACATCTACCAGCATTGCCCCTGAACTTCAAGTAGAGGTTGAGGGTTCGACCGGAGGCCTGACTGACGTGACCACGAACCACAACTACCTCGCCGTCATCAAGGTCGTCGGTGTCGGCGGCGGCGGCGTCAACGCCGTCAACCGCATGATCGAGCTCGGTCTCCGTGGCGTCGAGTTCATCGCAATCAACACTGACGCCCAGGCCCTGCTGCTCAGCGACGCCGACGTCAAGCTCGACGTCGGCCGCGAGATCACCCGCGGCCTCGGTGCCGGCGCCGACCCGGAGGTCGGCCGTCGCGCCGCCGAGGACCACGCCGAGGAGATCGAAGAGGCCCTGGCCGGCGCCGACATGGTGTTCGTCACCGCGGGCGAGGGCGGCGGCACCGGCACCGGTGGCGCACCGGTCGTCGCACGCATCGCGAAGTCCATCGGCGCACTGACCATCGGTGTCGTCACGAAGCCCTTCAGCTTCGAGGGCAAGCGCCGCCAGTCCCAGGCCGAGAACGGCGTCGCGGGCCTCAAGGACGAGGTCGACACGCTCATCGTCGTCCCGAACGACCGCCTGCTCGAGATCAGCGACCGCGGCATCTCCATGGTCGAGGCCTTCGCCACGGCCGACCAGGTGCTCCTGGCCGGTGTGCAGGGCATCACCGACCTCATCACCACCCCGGGCCTGATCAACCTCGACTTCGCCGACGTCAAGAGCGTCATGCAGGGTGCGGGTTCCGCGCTCATGGGCATCGGGTCGTCCCGCGGGGCCGACCGTGCGATCAAGGCGGCCGAACTCGCCGTCGCGTCGCCGCTGCTCGAGGCCTCGATCGACGGTGCGCACGGCGTGCTGCTGTCGATCCAGGGTGGGTCGAACCTCGGCATCTTCGAGATCAACGACGCCGCGCGCCTGGTGCAGGAAGCCGTGCACCCCGAGGCGAACATCATCTTCGGTGCGGTCATCGACGACACCCTGGGCGACGAGGTCCGCGTGACCGTCATCGCCGCGGGCTTCGACGGCGGCGAGCCGGCGCAGCAGCAGAAGGAACGTCGCTCGAGCTACGTCGACCCGGAGTCGAGCGCCGCGGCGCCCGTCGCCGCCTCGACCGGCGCGATCGAGGACTCCACCACGTCGAGCCCGTCCTGGGCCTCGCAGGAGCACCAGCCGCCGGTGCAGCGCGCCGCCGACCCGGCGTTCGACGACGACGACGAGCTCGACGTCCCCGACTTCCTGAAGTAACCCACCCTTGGTAGCCGACACGCGCCTCCAGGCCTCGTCTCACGACGACGGACTGGAGGCGCGCGTTGCGTCCGTCAGGGGCGGCATCGCCGACGCGGCGCGCGCCGCAGGGCGGTCACCGGACGAGCTGACGCTCGTCGTCGTGACGAAGTACCACCCAGCGTCGCTCGTCCGTGAGCTCGCCGCGCTCGGCGTGACCGACGTGGGGGAGAACCGCCACCAGGAGGCGCAGGCGAAGGCCGCGGAACTGGCGGACCTCGGCCTGACCTGGCACTTCGTCGGGCAGCTGCAGTCGAAGAAGGCCCGGCAGGCCCGGCGGTACGCCCACGTCGTGCAGTCGCTCGACCGTGGCTCCGTCGTCGACGCGTTCGCCCCGACCGAGGCCGAACCGGACCCGCCGGTGATCGACGGGTTCGTGCAGGTGAACCTCACCGACGACCCCGGACGTGGCGGGGTGCAGCCGGACGACGTCGACGCCATGGTGTCGCGTGTGCTGGCCACCGGGACGATCCGGCTGCGGGGTGTCATGGCGGTCGCACCCCTGGACGAGGAGCCCCGAGCCGCCTTCGCCCGACTCCGCTCGATCTCCGAACGGGTCGTGGCGCTCGAGCCCGCTGCGACCGACATCTCGGCCGGCATGAGCGGGGACTACGCCGAGGCGATCCTCGAGGGCGCGACACACCTGCGGATCGGCACCGCAATCACGGGAAACCGGCCGCCCGCACCCTAGCCTCGTTGCAGGGCACCACGAGCACGAACCCCGGAGGAACCATGGCCAACCCGCTGAAGAAGACGATGGTCTACCTCGGCCTCGCCGATGAGGAACTCGACTACGAGGACGAGCAGCAGCCCGAGCCCGCGCGCCAGCAGGCAGCCCCTGCCCGCCAGGCCGCAGCGGCTGCTCCGGCGCCCGCCGAACAGCAGGAGACCCCCGCCGCGGCAGCAGCCCCCGCGGCCGCTCCCGCAGCGGCACCGGCTCCCACCAAGACGCACACCCACCAGCGCGGCGCCCAGGTCACTCCGCTCCGCCGCTCGCACACGACCGCACAGAAGGCGACCCCGGTCCAGGAAATGAACGAGATCCTCACCGTCCACCCGCGCGAGTACAAGGACGCCCAGTCCATCGCCGAGAGCTTCCGCGACGGCATCCCCGTCATCATCAACCTCTCGCAGATGACCGAGGGTGACGCCCGACGCATGATCGACTTCGCCTCGGGCCTGTCGCTCGGTCTGTTCGGCAAGATCGAGCGCGTCACGAACAAGGTCTTCCTCCTGTCGCCGGCGCACGTCGCAGTGAGCGGTGAGCCTGCTGAGGTAGAGTCCGACATCGAGGCGAACTTCTTCGCCCAGTCCTGAGCCGTACCCGGCACACCCGCCCCTGAGCGTCGTCTGACGACGCTCGCCCGAGACGAGCGAGCCCCATCGTGTCCGTGATCCTAGGGATCATCTCCCTCGCGTTGCTCCTGTACTTCTTCGTGATGTGGGGGCGTTTCGCGCTCGACCTCGTGCAGAGCTTCAACCGTTCCTGGCGTCCGCGCGGGGGCATGCTCGTGGTGTCCGAGTTCGTCTACACGATCACGGATCCGCCCATCCGAGCGGTGCGACGGGTGCTCCCGCCGCTCCGCCTGGGGCCGGTCGCGCTCGACTTCGGCTGGACGATCGTGATGCTCGTCGTCATCATCGCCCGGTTCGTGGTCGCCGCTCTGGCACGCGGTATCTGAGCGGACTCCCGTCCGCGACACGCGCCACGCCAGGCGCGCGGCACGGTTCCGCCCCATCGTCGGTGTACGGTGGTCGGGATCGATGCCCGCTCCGGTGGCGCATCCGCACCGCACGGTACGACTGGTACATTCGGTCGCACCGCACGCGGTTCCACACGTTCAGCAGTTCTATTGAGGTGACGGCAATGGCTTTGACGCCGGAAGACGTAGTCAACAAGCGGTTCCAGCCGACGAAGTTCCGCGAGGGCTACGACCAGGACGAGGTCGACGACTTCCTCGACGAGGTCGTGGTCGAGCTCCGTCGCCTGACCGCGGAGAACGACGAGCTCCGCCAGCGCCTGCAGGCGGCCGAGTCGGCCCCGCAGCCGGCGCAGGCCGAGCAGCCTGCTCCCGCAGCCGAGCCGGAGCCCACCCCGGCCCCGGTCGAGGCAGCACCGGAGCCCGCTCCGGTCGCCGCGGCGGCACCGACCACCACGGTCCCCGCCGACGAGGACACCGAGGGCACCACGAACCTCCTGACCCTGGCGCGTCGTCTCCACGAGGAGCACGTCCGCGAGGGCATCGAGAAGCGCGACGCGCTCATCGCCGAAGGCACGGCCCAGGCCGCTCGCCTGGTCTCCGAGGCCGAGGCGAAGCAGCGCCAGATCATCGCCGACACCGAGAACACGAACCGTCAGCGTGTCGCGGTGCTCGAGCAGGAGCAGCGCCAGCTCGAGGGCAAGATCGACGAGCTCCGGACCTTCGAGCGCGACTACCGTGCGCAGCTCAAGAGCTACATCCAGGGGCAGCTCTCCGAGCTCGACTCGGGCGAGCAGTCCGGTCTCACCCCGGCGCCGGCTTCGGCGCAGGGCTTCGGCAACTGACGTTGTCGCGACCAGCATCACGAGCGAAGGTCAGTGTCCGCGCGATCGCGGCACTGGCCTTCGCCGCTGTCGTGGTGGTGGCGGTCGACCAGGTCGCCAAGACGCTGGTCGTCGCGAACCTGCCGTACGGCACCCCCGTCCCGGTCCTCGGCGGGGCGTTGCAGTTCCTGTACGTCCGGAACCCCGGGGCAGCGTTCTCGTTCGCGGTGAACATGACCTGGGTGTTCTCGGTCATCTCGGCCGCGGTCGTCGTCGCGATCATCGTGTACTCGCGTCGCATCCGGTCGATGTGGTGGGCCATCGTGCTCGGCATGCTGCTCGGTGGCGCGCTGGGCAACCTGCTCGACCGGCTCTTCCGTGAGCCCGGCTTCGGTCGTGGCCACGTCGTGGACTTCATCTCGACGCCGTGGATGATGCCGGCGATCTACAACGTCGCCGACTCCTTCATCTGCATCAGCATGGTGGTCTTCGTGCTGCTCGTGATCCTCGGGGTGAACCTCGACGGCACCCGCACGCTCTCGGCCAAGCGCCAGGCGCAGCTCGACGCGGCGCAGCCGCTCGACGGTGGGGCCGCGTTCTCGTCGGCTGACGCGGTTGTCGACGAGCCGACCCGCGCCTCCAGGCCCGACGACCGCGACCGTCGCGACACGCTGGGCCACGACGCCACGTGACCGAATCGCGTTCTCTTCCCGTGCCCGACGGGCTCGCCGGTGAGCGCGTCGACGCCGCCATCGCGAAGCTCCTCGGCTTCAGCCGGTCGTTCGCGGCCGACGTCGTCGCCGCCGGGGGCGTCCGCGTCGACGGGGTGCCCGTCGACAAGTCGGACCGGCTCCATGTGGACTCCTGGCTCGAGGTCGAGTGGACGCCGAAGGAGCCGCCGCGCATCGTGCCGGCGGCCGTGCCGGGCATGACGATCGTGCACGACGACGAGGACATCGTCGTCGTCGACAAGCCCGTCGGCGTCGCTGCGCACCCCTCGCCGGGGTGGGACGGGCCGACCGTGCCCGGGGGCCTCGCTGCCGCCGGCTTCACGATCGCGACGTCCGGCGCCGCTGAACGCGCCGGGATCGTGCACCGCCTCGACGTCGGGACCTCGGGACTGATGGTGGTCGCGAAGACCGAGCTTGCGTACACACACCTCAAGCGGGCGTTCAAGGAGCGCACGGTCGAGAAGGTCTACCACGCACTCGCGCAGGGCCACCCGGACCCGACCTCGGGCACGATCGACGCGCCGATCGGCCGGCACCCGTCGAGCGACTGGAAGTTCGCGGTGACGTCGGAGGGCAAGCCGAGCGTCACCCACTACGAGACGCTCGAGGCCTTCCGCGCCGCCACCCTGCTCGAGGTGCACCTGGAGACCGGGCGCACCCACCAGATCCGGGTGCACATGGCGGCGACACGCCACCCGCTCGTCGGGGACACGATGTACGGCGCCGACCCGGTATTGGCGGCCGAGCTCGGGCTCACGCGCCAGTGGCTCGACGCCGTCCGGCTGGGCTTCGACCACCCCCGCACGGGCGAGTGGGTGTCGTTCGAGGCGCAGTACCCGGACGACCTGCAGGCCGCGCTGGAGCAGATCCGGAGCGCGTCGCGCTGACGCGCCCGGCCGCTTGTGCCGAGGGGTCACGAACTGTCCGCTGGGAGGCCGCCAGGCGACGGGTTCTGTACCCGCGGCGGCGCGCGTGCGGCGTGTCCTGCCCGCTCGGTGGCGCGCCCCGCGCGTGTCCCGACCCGCTGCCGGTCCGGAGGCGCGGTGCGGCCCCGCCCGTGCCTCCAGGCCGACGCGCCCCGCATGCGCCGAGAGGTCACCAACTGTTGGCTGCGAGGCCGCCAGGCGACGCTTTCCGCACCCGCGGCGGTCGGCCTGCGGGGTGTCCTGCCCCCTCGGCGGCGCGCCCCGAGCGTGTCGCGACCCGGGGCCGGTCTGGAGGCGCGGTGCGGCCCCGCCCCGCGCCTCCAGTCCGACGCGCCCAGCGGCTTGCGCCGAGGGGTCGCGAACTGTCGGCTGCGAGGCCGCCAGGCGACACTTCCCGCACCCGCGGCGGTCGGCCTGCGGGGTGTCCTGCCCCTCGGCGGCGCGCACCGCGCGTGTCGCGACCCGGTGCCGGTCTGGAGGCGCGGTGCGGCCCCCGCCACGCGCCTCCAGGCTGCCGCGCCCGGCTGCTTGTGCCGAGGGGTCGCGAACTGTCGGCTGCGAGGCCGCCAAGCGACACTTCCCGCACCCGCACCCGCGGCGGTCGGCCTGCGGGGTGTCCCGCCCCCTCGGCGGCGCGCCCCGCGCGTGTCGCGACCCGGTGCCGGTCTGGAGGCGCGGTGGGGCCCGCCCCGCGCCTCCAGGCTGCCGCGCCCGGCCGCTTGTGCCGAGGGGTCGCGAACTGTCGGCTGCGAGGCCGCCAGGCGACACTTTCCGCACCCGCTGCGGCTCGTCTGCGGCGTGTCCTGCCCCCTCCGCGACGCGCCCCGAGCGTGTCGCGACCCGGTGCCGGCCTGGAGGCGCGGTGCGGCCCCGCCACGCGCCTGGCGTCCGCCCCGACGCGCGCGGGAATGTGGGCGGCCGCGGTTAGGCTGTTCCCACCCCGCAGCACACCGTACGAACCGGAGGTTCCGTGTCGGATTCCGACTCCTTCGTCCACCTGCACGTGCACAGCGAGTACTCGATGCTCGACGGTGCCGCCAGGCTCTCCGACCTCGTGGCGGAGACCGCCGCGCAGGGGATGCCCGCCGTGGCGGTGACCGACCACGGCAACATGTTCGGCGCCTTCGAGTTCTGGAAGGCCGCCAAGGCCGGTGGCGTCAAACCGATCATCGGGACCGAGGCGTACATCACGCCCCGCACACACCGCTCGGACAAGACCCGGGTGCGCTGGGGTGACGGTGGTGGCGACGACGTGTCCGGTGCCGGCTCGTACACGCACATGACGATGTTCGCCGAGAACACGACGGGCATGCACAACCTGTTCCGTCTGTCGTCCAAGGCGTCGCTCGAGGGCTACTACTTCAAGCCCCGCATGGACATCGAGCTCCTGCAGGAGTACCACGAGGGCATCATCGCCACGACGGGCTGCCCCTCGGGGGAGATCCAGACGCGCCTGCGTCTCGGCCAGTACGACGAAGCAGTGCAGGCGGCCGCTGACTACCGCGACATCTTCGGCAAGGAGAACTACTTCGCCGAGGTCATGGACCACGGCCTCGAGATCGAACGCCGGATCATGAGCGACCTGATCCGCCTGGCGAAGGACCTCGACATCCCGCTGGTCGGCACGAACGACCTGCACTACACGCACGCCCACGACGCCAAGTCGCACGCGGCACTGCTCTGCGTGCAGTCCGGCTCGACCCTGAACGACCCGAACCGCTTCAAGTTCGACGCCGACGAGTTCTACCTGAAGACCCCGGCGCAGATGCGGCACGTCTTCCGCGACAACCTCGAAGCCTGCGACAACACGCTGCTCATCGCGGAACGCTGCAACGTCGAGTTCGACACCTCGGCCAACTACATGCCGAAGTTCCCCGTGCCCGAGGGCGAGACCGAGCACTCCTGGTTCGAGAAAGAGGTCGCGAAGGGGCTGGACTACCGGTACCCGGACGGCATCTCGAAAGAGGTCCAGGACCGCGCCGACTACGAGGTCGGCATCATCAACCAGATGGGGTTCCCCGGCTACTTCCTGGTGGTCGCGGACTTCATCAACTGGTCCAAGAACAACGGCATCCGCGTCGGTCCGGGGCGTGGCTCCGGTGCCGGCTCGATGGTCGCGTACGCGATGCGCATCACCGACCTCGACCCGATCCGGCACGGCCTGATCTTCGAGCGGTTCCTCAACCCGGACCGCGTCTCGATGCCCGACTTCGACGTCGACTTCGACGACCGGCGCCGCGGTGAGGCGATCAAGTACGTCACCGAGAAGTACGGGTCGGAGCGCGTCGCGCAGATCGTCACGTACGGCACGATCAAGGCGAAGCAGGCACTCAAGGACTCCTCGCGCGTCCTCGGGTTCCCGTTCGGCATGGGCGAGAAGCTCACGAAGGCGATGCCGCCGCCCGTGATGGGCAAGGACATCCCGCTCACCGGGATCTTCGACAAGGACCACCCGCGCTACAAGGAAGCCGTCGACGTCCGCACCGTGGTCGAGACCGACCCCGAGGCGAAGACCGTCTTCGACACCGCACTCGGGCTCGAGGGGCTCAAGCGTCAGTGGGGCGTGCACGCGGCCGGCGTCATCATGTCGAGCGACCCGCTCATCGACATCATCCCGATCATGAAGCGGGAGCAGGACGGCCAGATCGTCACGCAGTTCGACTACCCGGCAGCGGAGTCGCTCGGCCTGATCAAGATGGACTTCCTGGGGCTCCGCAACCTCACGATCATCAGTGACGCCCTCGACAACATCAAGACGAACCGTGGGATCGAGCTCGACCTCGAGAACATGGGTCTGGAAGACCCCGAGGCGTACGCGCTCCTGCAGCGCGGCGACACCCTCGGCGTGTTCCAGCTCGACGGCGGGCCGATGCGCGGCCTGCTGCGCCTGATGAAGCCCGACAACTTCGAGGACATCTCCGCGCTCATCGCCCTGTACCGCCCGGGGCCCATGGGAGCGAACTCGCACACGAACTACGCGCTCCGCAAGAACGGCGAGCAGCCGATCACGCCGATCCACCCGGAGCTCGAAGAGCCCCTCAAGGACATCATCGGCACGACCTACGGCCTGATCATCTACCAGGAGCAGGTCATGGCCATCGCGCAGAAGGTCGCCGGGTTCTCCCTCGGCCAGGCGGACATCCTCCGCCGCGCGATGGGCAAGAAGAAGAAGTCCGAGCTCGACAAGCAGTACGCGGGCTTTCAGCAGGGCATGAAGGACAACGGGTACTCCGACGCGGCGATCAAGACGCTGTGGGACATCCTGCTGCCCTTCTCCGACTACGCGTTCAACAAGGCGCACTCGGCGGCCTACGGCGTGGTGTCCTTCTGGACCGCCTACCTCAAGGCGCACTACCCGGCCGAGTACATGGCCGCCCTGCTGACCTCGGTCGGCGACGCCCGCGACAAGCTCGCCCTGTACCTGAACGAGTGCCGCCGGATGGGCATCAAGGTGATGCCGCCGGACGTCAACGAGTCGATCGGCTTCTTCGCCGCAGTCGGCGACGACATCCGATTCGGCATGGGTGCCATCCGCAACGTCGGGTTCAACGTCGTCGACGACATCGTCAAGGCCCGGACCGAGAAGGGCGCCTTCGAGTCGTTCCACGACTTCCTGCGCAAGATCCCGATCTCGTCGGCGAACAAGCGCACGGTCGAGTCGCTCATCAAGGCCGGTGCCTTCGACGAGTTCGGCGACACCCGACGTGCCCTGGTGGAGATCCACGAGGGCGCGGTCGAAGGTGCGGTCAAGGTCAAGCGCGACGAGGCCCACGGCAACGTCGGGTTCGACTTCGACTCGCTCTTCGCCGAGGCAGCCGAGGACGCCCCGAGCGCCGCGGTGTCGCAGGTGCCGGACCGCCCGGAGTGGTCCAAGCGCGACAAGCTCGCGTTCGAGCGGGACATGCTCGGGCTCTACGTGTCCGACCACCCGCTCGCCGGGCTCGAGATCGAGCTCGCGAAGCACCAGTCGATCACCATCGCCGACCTGCTGACCGCCGACGACTCGATCGAGGGCGAGACGGTGACCGTCGCGGGCCTGCTGACGAGCGTGCAGCACCGGGTGGCGAAGACGAGCGGCAACCCGTACGGCATCGTCGACATCGAGGACTTCGGCGGCCAGATCGGCGTGATGTTCCTGGGCAAGACGTACCAGGAGTTCGGCCCGTCGCTGGTGCCCGACTCGATCGTCGTGCTTCGTGGCCGCGTCAACGTGCGCGACGACGGCAAGGCCCTGCACGCGGTGAGCATGTTCCAGCCGAACGTCGGCGACGCGATGGGGTCCGGCCCGCTCACCCTGTCCCTGCCGGAACGACAGGCCACGACGACCACGGTGACGGAGCTCGCCGCCGTGCTCGGCCGCCACCAGGGTGACACCGAGGTCCGGCTGAAGCTGCTCAAGGACGACGTCGCGCGCACCTTCGAGTTGCCGTTCCCGGTGAACCTGACCCCCGACCTGTTCGGCGAGCTGAAGAGCCTGCTCGGACCCCGCTGCCTGGTGTAGGAGCGTCGACCATGGCCGGTCACCGGATCTTCGGGACGCCCGTCGCGGACGTCTACGGGCACTACCTGGCGAAGGTGGAGCGGAAGGGCCACACGAAGGCGGAACTCGACACCGTCATCGAGTGGCTGACCGGCTTCGACGACCTGGCGCTCGCGCAGCACCTGGCCGACCGGACCACGTTCGAGGACTTCTTCGCCAGCGCGCACCTCAACCCGAACGCCCCGCTCATCACCGGGGTGATCTGCGGGGTGCGGATCGAGGAGCTCGACGACCCGCTCATGCGGCAGATCCGGTACCTCGACAAGCTCGTCGACGAGGTCGCCACGGGCCGGCCGATGGTGAAGATCCTGCGGACCGCGTGACCGACGGCCAGCCGGCACCGCACGTCCTCCGGGCGTTCGGCGTGCACGACCGGCCGCTCGAGCGCCTGGGCGGCGGGCGCGGACTCACGTGGCGCGCCGGGGACGTCGTCCTCCGCCCGTCCGGTGACCGCCTGGAGGCCCGGTGGCGGTCCGCCACACTGGCGCGGCTGGTCCACACGGCCGGGTTCCGGACGCCGCGCCCCGTCGCCGCCACGTCCGGGGACTGGGTCGTGGACGCCCGCGCCGACGCCGGCACCGGCGTCAGCACCGGCGACGACGGTTGGGAGGCCTGGCGGTGGGTCGACGGTCGGACCGACCCGACTCGCGTGGACGACGTGATCGCCGCGGGTGCAGCGTTCCACCGCGCGATCGCCCATCTGCCACGCCCCGACTTCCTCGACCACCGCGGAGAGCCCTGGAGCCGGGCGGACCGCATGGCCTGGGGCGGAACAGCCCTGCCCGATGACCCGACGCTGGATCGCCTGGCCGCGACGTTCCGGCCGGTGACGTCCCCGTCGCAGCTCGTCCACGGCGACCTGCTCGGCAACGTGCTCTTCACGCCGGGGGAGCCGCCGACGGTGTTCGACTGGGCACCCTACTGGCGCCCGCC
The DNA here is from genome assembly GCF_003234595.1 of Curtobacterium sp. MCPF17_051. NCBI lineage: Bacteria > Bacillati > Actinomycetota > Actinomycetes > Micrococcales > Microbacteriaceae > Curtobacterium > Curtobacterium sp. MCPF17_051. Next base: position 55,859 of record NZ_QKSE01000017.1, read on the forward strand.
GGGCCTCGGCGCCGCGATCGCCGCGGTCGACGCCGTGTGCTGGCACGGGGTCGCCGTCGGTCGGCTCGGCGTGCTCGGCACCGGCGTCCCCGAGTGGCCGCAGCTGCTCGTCCGTGCGCTGGCCTTCCGGATCGCCACGCTGCACCTGCTCGACGCGTGGGACGCCGACCAGACCGCCCGCCACCGGCCCGTGGTCGACGCCGTCGTGCAGCACGCCGCCGGTACGCTGGAGGCCTCATGATGCAGCGAATCGACCTCCGCGGCGGCCTCCCCGCCCGTGCCGAACTCCTCCGACTCATGCCCCGTGCCGCGGGTGACGTGTCGCACGCCGTCGATGCCGCGCGCGAGTTGATCGAGGACGTCCGACACCGTGGGGCCGCGGCCCTGCACGACCAGGCCGAGCGCTTCGACGGCGGAGCTCCTGCGAACGTACGGGTGTCCGCTGCCGAGATCACCGCCGCCGTGGCCGGGCTCACCCCCGAGGTCCGAGCAGCACTCGACGAGGCCATCCGCCGCGTCCGGGCCGCGAGTGCCGCGCAGATCCCCGCCCCGGCCGTGACGACCCTGGCCGGCGGCGCCGAGGTCCACCAGCGCTGGCAGCCGATGCGCCGTGTGGGGCTCTACGTGCCCGGTGGCAAGGCCGTCTACCCGTCCAGCGTGGTGATGAACGTCGTCGCGGCCCAGGTCGCAGGCGTGCCCTCGATCGCCCTCGTGTCACCGCCGCAGCGCGACCACGGCGGCGCGGTGCACCCGACGATCCTCGCCGCGGCGGGGCTGCTCGGCATCGACGAGGTCTACGCGATGGGCGGCGCCGGAGCCGTCGGCGCGCTGGCGTACGGCGTCGCCGAGATCGACCTCGAGCCGGTCGACCTGGTCACGGGGCCTGGCAACAACTACGTCGCCGCCGCCAAACGTCTGGTGCGCGGGGCGGTGGGCATCGACTCCGAGGCCGGGGCGACCGAGATCCTCGTGATCGCGGACGACACCGCCGACGCCGGGTTCGTGGCCGCCGACCTCATCAGCCAGGCCGAGCACGACGAGCAGGCCGGCAGCGTGCTGGTGACGACGTCCGCGACGTTCGCCGACGCGGTGGAGGCCGCGATCCCGGAACGCACCGCGGTGCTCGGGACGGCTGCGCGCCTCCAGGCCGCCCTGGACGGACCGCAGTCCGCGATCGTCCTGGTGGACTCGCTGACCGACGCGGCGACCGTGAGCAACGCGTACGGGCCGGAGCACCTCGAGATCCAGACGGTCGACGACGACGCGGTGCTGGCCGACATCGACGCCGCCGGTGCGGTGTTCGTCGGGCCGAGCACGCCGGTGAGCCTGGGGGACTACCTGGCCGGGTCGAACCACGTGCTGCCGACCGGCGGCCAGGCCCGGTTCGGGTCCGGGTTGTCCGCGTCGACGTTCCTGCGGCCCCAGCAGATCGTCCGGTACACGCCGGAGGCCCTGGCCGAGGTCGCGCCGCACATCGTCGCGCTGTCCACCGAGGAGCAGCTCCCCGCGCACGGGGCCGCCGTGACGGAGCGCACGAACCGATAGCCTGGGGAACGACATGTTCTGCCCCTTCTGCCGCCACCCGGACTCCCGCGTCGTCGACTCACGGACGAGCGACGACGGAACCTCCATCCGCCGCCGTCGTCAGTGCCCCAACTGCGGTCGACGGTTCTCGACCACCGAGACCGCATCGCTCAACGTGGTGAAGCGCAACGGTGTCACCGAGCCGTTCAGCCGCGACAAGATCGTCTCAGGCGTGCGCAAGGCGTGCCAGGGACGCCCGGTCACCGACGGCGACCTGGCCGTGCTCGCCCAGCGCGTCGAGGAGACCGTACGGTCCTCCGGATCCAGCCAGATCGACGCGAACGACATCGGCCTCGCGATCCTCGCGCCCCTGCGGGAGCTCGACGAGGTCGCCTACCTGCGGTTCGCGAGCGTCTACCAGGCGTTCGACTCGCTCGAGGACTTCGAGGACGCCATCGGCCAGCTCCGCCGCGACCACCACGGGGCATCCGACGCGGCCGCCGGGTCGTCCGCACCGTCCGGCACGCGCGCGTGAGCGGCATCGCCGAACGGATCGTGCGCGGCGGGTACCGCGTCGTGTTCCGCTCCGTGTTCGCGAACATGGACCCGGAGCGCGCCCACCACCTCGCGTTCGCCGTCATCGCGGGGCTGCCCCGCGTGCCGTTCCTGAGCGGCGTCGTCGAGCGGTACTGCCGTCCGGCGGCGGCCGACGGCGTCACCACGATGGGCATCCACTTCCCGTCGCGCTTCGGCCTGGCGGCCGGGTTCGACAAGGACGCCCGCGGCATCGCCGGTCTCGGCCTGCTCGGCTTCGGCCACGTCGAGGTCGGCACCATCACCGCCAAGCCGCAGCCCGGCAACGAGCGCCCGCGCCTGTTCCGGCTGATCGGCGACCGCGCCCTCATCAACCGCATGGGCTTCAACAACCACGGCGCCGCAGCGGCCGCCCGACGCCTCGAGCGCGCCCGCCGCAACCCCGGCCGACCGGTCATCGGCGTGAACATCGGCAAGAGCCGGGTCGTCGCCGTCGAGGACGCCATCGACGACTACCTCGAGTCCACCCGTCGGCTCGCCACGTTCGCGGACTACCTGGCGGTCAACGTCAGCTCGCCGAACACGCCCGGCCTGCGCGGACTGCAGGAACTCGACCAGCTCCGACCGCTGCTGTCCGCGGTGCGTGACGCCGCCGGCCGGACGCCGGTGCTCGTCAAGATCGCACCGGACCTGACCGACGAGCAGATCGACGCGATCGCGGGCCTCGCGGTCGAGCTCGGACTGTCCGGGGTGATCGCGAACAACACGACGATCTCCCGCGACGGCCTGACGGCCGATCCGTCCGACGTCGAGGCGATGGGTGCCGGGGGCCTCTCCGGTGCGCCGGTCGCCGCTCGCTCGCTCGAGGTCCTGCGACGCGTCCGCGCCGCGGTGCCCTCCGACTTCTGCGTCATCGCCGTCGGTGGTGTGACCACCGAGCAGGACGTGCAGGACCGCATCGACGCGGGAGCCACGCTCGTGCAGGGCTACACGGCGTTCCTCTACGAGGGACCGACCTGGGCCGCGCGCATCAACCGGCTGCGCCGCCGGCGGCTGCGTCTCGCCGCGCGGTAGACGCGACCACCTGACGGACTGGAGGCCCGTGGCGACACCGCCACGGGCCTCCAGTCCGTCGTGTGGGTGCGGGAACGACGGAGTGGAAACGACGAAGCGCCGCCCGGCATGCCGGGCGGCGCTTCGTCATGTGCGTGTGGCTAGAGCGTGGGGTACTGCCCACGCCGGACCTGGGGCTTCGGCAGCCGCAGGAAGCGCAGCTGCCACGCCCGCGTGAGGATGTAGAGGAACGTGCCGCGCTGGAACTCGCCGAACTTGGTGGTGAGCTTGCGGCGGAGCGACAGCCACAGCACGACGCAGTCGATGATGAACAGCGCCACGAACGCCCACACCAGCAGGAGTGAGTAGGACGCGATCACGGTCTGCGCGGCCGCGAACCCGACGATCAGGAACAGCACGAGCACGGGCATCATGACCTCGCCGACGTTCCAGCGGGCGTCGATCCAGTCTCGGACGAAGCGTCGCTGCTCACCGCGGTCCTTCGCCGGCAGGTAGCGCTCCTCGCCGTTGGCCATGCCGACCCGGGCACGCTCGCGCTCCGAGTTGAGACGAGCGCGGGCGGCCTTCTTGTCGACCGGCGTGTTGCCGACGAGGGGGCGGCGGTTCGCTGCCTCTCGCTCGCGGCGGGACGGCGTGGGGCGGCCCTTGCCCTGCTCGAGGAGCTCGGCCTCGGTCGGGTTGACGGTCGTGTTGGTCTTGGGGGCTGCCTTCGCCACGGTGCGTTCCTAACGGCGGTGTGCGTGCGGGATCTCCTCTAGATTACCGGGCATGACCGACAGCGAACAGCACAGCCCCGCGACCGACCCCGCGCTCCTCGACGCCCTGCGCGAACACGTGCAGGGGGCACTGCCCACGACGATCGCCGACCTGTCCGCGCTGGTGCGCCTGCCGTCGGTGTCCTGGTCGGCCTTCGACCCGGCGAAGGTGCGCGCGAGTGCCGAGGCCGTCGCGGACCTCGCCCGGTCGACCGGGGTGTTCGGCGCGGACGACGTCAGGATCGTGCGGTCCGCGGTGTCCGGCTCGACGGCCGACGTCGCCGAGGCCGACGCCGAGACCGAACTGGGCCAGCCCGCGGTGCTCGCGGTGCGCCCGGCGCGGAACGGCAAGCCGACGGTGATGCTCTACGCCCACCACGACGTGCAGCCGCAGGGCGACGAGGCCCTGTGGGAGACGCCGCCGTTCGAGCCGACCCTGCGCGGTGACCGCCTGTACGGCCGCGGGGCCTCGGACGACAAGGCGGGCGTGATGACGCACATCGCGTCGCTCCGCGCGGTGCACGCCCAGTTCGGTGACGACCTCGACCTCGGGATCGTGCTGTTCGTCGAGGGCGAGGAGGAGTTCGGCTCGCGCTCGTTCCGCACGTTCCTGCGCGAGCAGAAGGAGCACCTCGCCGCCGACGTCATCGTCGTGGCGGACAGTGACAACTGGTCGACCGAGGTGCCGTCGATCACGGTCTCACTGCGCGGCAACGTCACCTTCAAGCTCACCCTGACCACGCTCGAGCACGCCAGCCACAGCGGCATGTTCGGGGGAGCGGCCCCGGACGCGATGATCCCCATGGTGCAGCTGCTCGCCTCGCTGCACGACGCGGACGGTTCGGTCGCCGTCGACGGGCTGACCTCGTACGAGGCCGACGTGCCGGAGCGCACCGAGGACGAACTCGCCGTCGACGCCGCACTCGTCCCCGGTGTGCGCCCGATCGGCACCGGCGCCGTGCTGTCCCGCATGTGGTTCCAGCCGTCGATCACGGTGACCGGCATGGACGTGCCGAGCGTCGCGAACGCCTCGAACACCCTGCTGCCCACGGTCTCGGCACGGGTCTCGGTCCGCGTCGCCCCCGGCCAGGACGCCAGGCAGGCGTACGCGGCCGTCGAGCGGCACCTGCGCGAGCACGTCCCGTTCGGTGCACGGATGGAGATCACCGAGCCGGACAGCGGCGACGGGTTCCTCGTCGACACCGCTGGCTGGGCCGTCCAGGAGGCCCGCACGGCCATGCGCGAGGGGTGGGGTGCCGAGGCGGTCGAGCAGGGCATCGGCGGATCGATCCCGTTCGTGTCCGACCTCGCCGCGGAGTTCCCGGACGCGCAGATCCTGGTCACCGGCGTCGAGGACCCGGACACCCGTGCCCACAGCCCGAACGAGTCGCAGCACCTCGGTGTCCTGCACCGTGCCATCGCGTCGGAGACGATCCTGCTCGCCAGGCTCGCGACGCGCAGCTGAGGGTGCTTACAATCGACGCCAGGCGCGGTGACCAGCACCGCCCGGAGGGAGACGCGCGATGAGCGACACCATCACCGGAGCACCGGCGACTGAAACGCAGTCGCACGGCGTCCTCCTGAGCGACGCCGCTGCCGGCAAGGTGGCGAGCCTGCTCGAGCAGGAGGGCCGCGACGACCTGCGCCTGCGCCTCGCCGTCCAGCCCGGCGGCTGCTCGGGCCTGATCTACCAGCTGTACTTCGACGAGCGCCTGCTCGACGGCGACGTCACGGCCGAGTTCGACGGGGTCGAGGTCGTCGTCGACAAGATGAGCGTCCCGTACCTCGACGGCGCGACGATCGACTTCGAGGACACGATCCAGAAGCAGGGCTTCACGATCGACAACCCGAACGCGCAGGGCAGCTGCGCCTGTGGTGACAGCTTCCACTGATCATCAGCGATCCGACACGCGAGCGGGGAGCGACCGGAACGGTCGCTCCCCGCTCGCGTTCGTGTGACCGGACGTGGCGCGCCGGGGCGCGGCGCGACCGGGCGGAATCGGGCCCGTCGGCGTGCGGATCGAGGCCAGAACCGTGTCGTGTGTGCGCGAGCGGTACCGAGCTGCGAGTAAGCTAGGAGTGTTCCAATCAAGCTGGGAGCCAGCCATGCGCCGCCTTCGTGCGGCTCGCCGTCGGACTCGACGGGCTGACCTCCTGAAGCTCACGTCTTTTGCGAGAGGTAACAGTGCGTTCGAATCGCCGTATACGTTGGGCGGCCGTCCCGGTGGCCGTCGGTCTGGTCATCGCACTGGCTGGCTGCACGCAGCAGCAGATGAACGGATGGCTCCCCGGCACGGAGGAGACGAAGAACGTCACCAACCACACGAGCCGCATCGTCGGCCTGTGGACCACCAGCTGGGTCGTTCTCCTCGCCGTCGGACTCATCGTCTGGGGCCTCGTCATCTGGGCAGCGATCGTCTACCGCCGCCGGAAGGGCCAGACCGGCCTGCCCGTGCAGATGCGGTACAACATGCCGCTCGAGATCTTCTACACGATCGTGCCGCTGATCCTCGTGCTCGGCTTCTTCGCCTTCACCGCGAAGGACCAGGCCGCGATCGAGAAGCCCTTCGCCGACCCCGACGCCACCGTGCACGTGTACGGCAAGCGCTGGGCGTGGGACTTCAACTACATCAACAAGGACAACCCCGAAGAGAGCGTCTACTACCAGGGCATCCAGGCCCAGGAAGAAGAGAACGCCAACGGGGCGATCGACGAGTCGCAGTTGCCGACCCTCTACCTGCCGAAGGGCAAGAAGGTCGCGATCGAGCTCTCCTCGCGTGACGTCGACCACTCCTTCTGGGTCATCGACTTCCTCTACAAGAAGGACATGCTCCCGGGCAAGACCAACTGGGAGTACTTCATCCCGGAGAAGCTCGGCACGTACCAGGGCAAGTGCGCTGAGCTCTGCGGTGAGTACCACTCGCTGATGCTCTTCCAGGTGAAGGTCGTCACCCCGGCGCAGTACCAGGACTACCTCGACACCCTGAAGGACCAGGGCAAGGTCGGTCTGCTCGGTGACGAGTACAACACCAACTCCAACGAACCGAACAACAAGGCGCCGGTCGAGGCGTCCAGCGAGAACAAGTAGGGGCTCGTCAGATGACAACGTCACTCGTCGGCCAACCGACCCAGACCTCGTCGCCGGACTTCCAGGCGTCGAAGGTGGGTCGGAAGGGCAACATCGTCGTCCGGTGGATCACCTCCACCGACCACAAGACCATCGGGTACATGTACCTGATCGCGTCGTTCATCTTCTTCCTGCTCGCAGGTGTGATGGCGCTCGTGATCCGTGCCCAGCTCTTCGAACCCGGCCTGCACGTGGTCGCGACGAAGGAGCAGTACAACCAGCTGTTCACGATGCACGGCACGATCATGCTGCTGATGTTCGCGACGCCGCTGTTCTCCGGCTTCGCGAACGCGATCATGCCGCTGCAGATCGGTGCGCCCGACGTCGCCTTCCCGCGACTCAACGGCTTCGCCTTCTGGCTCTACCTGTTCGGCTCGCTCATCGCGGTCGGCGGCTTCCTCACCCCGCAGGGCGCAGCCTCGTTCGGGTGGTTCGCCTACGCGCCACTGAGTGACACGACGTTCACACCAGGGCTCGGCGGCACACTCTGGGTCTTCGGGCTCGGCATGACCGGCTTCTCGACGATCCTCGGCGCGGTGAACTTCATCACCACGATCATCACGATGCGTGCCCCGGGTCTGACCATGTTCCGCATGTCGATCTTCACGTGGAACACCCTCGTGACGGCGCTCCTCGTCCTGATGGCGTTCCCGGTCCTCGCGACGGCGCTCTTCGGCCTCGGGCTCGACCGCGTGTTCGACGCGCAGATCTTCAACCCGGCCAACGGCGGGGCCCTGCTCTGGCAGCACCTGTTCTGGTTCTTCGGGCACCCCGAGGTCTACATCATCGCGCTGCCGTTCTTCGGCATCGTCTCCGAGGTCTTCCCGGTGTTCAGCCGCAAGCCGATCTTCGGGTACAAGACCCTGGTCTACGCGACGATCTCCATCGCGGCCCTCTCGATCACGGTGTGGGCGCACCACATGTACGTCACCGGTGGCGTCCTGCTCCCGTGGTTCTCGCTCATGACGATGCTGATCGCGGTCCCGACCGGCGTGAAGATCTTCAACTGGGTCGGCACCATGTGGCGCGGTTCGGTCACGTTCGAGACCCCGCTCCTCTGGGCCCTCGGCTTCCTCATCACGTTCACCTTCGGTGGTCTCACCGGCGTGATCCTGGCGTCGCCGCCGCTCGACTTCCACGTGTCCGACTCGTACTTCGTCGTGGCGCACTTCCACTACGTGGTCTTCGGCACCGTCGTGTTCGCGATGTTCTCGGGCTTCTACTTCTGGTGGCCGAAGTGGACCGGCAAGATGCTCAACGAGCGACTCGGCAAGATCCACTTCTGGCTCCTGTTCATCGGGTTCCACACCACGTTCCTCATCCAGCACTGGCTGGGCGTCATCGGCATGCCGCGTCGTTACGCGACCTACCTGCCGAACGACGGTTTCACCTGGATGAACCAGCTGTCGACGATCGGCTCGATGATCCTCGCGATCTCGTTCCTGCCGTTCATCTTCAACGTCTACGTGACCGCCCGGAACGCACCGAAGGTCGCCGTGAACGACCCGTGGGGCTACGGCCGTTCGCTCGAGTGGGCGACCTCCTGCCCGCCGCCGCGCCACAACTTCACGTCGATCCCGCGCATCCGTTCGGAGTCCCCGGCCTTCGACCTGAACCACCCCGAGGCCGGTGTGCCGATCGGTGTCGGTCCCGCGAAGGACGCCCCCGATGCCCCGACCTACGACGCCGCGAAGGGCGAGGTGAAGTAAGGCCATGCGCGCGAACACCAACCTGTTCTGGATCCTCTTCGGGTTCTTCATCCTGGCGGACGCCGCCTACACGATCTGGGCGCTGATCTACTACGGCGAGCCCGAGTGGGTGGGCACCGTGGCGATCGGCCTCACCGGCCTGATGTCGGCGTTCATCGCCTTCTACCTCGGCAAGGTCATGTCGTCCCAGGGCGGGGTCCTGCCCGAGGACCGCCCCGACGCCAACATCGAGGACGGCGACGCCGAGCTCGGGCACTTCAGCCCGTGGTCCTGGTGGCCCATCCTGCTGGCCGCCGCGGTCGGCGTGTGCTTCCTCGGCGTGGCCGCCGGCCTGTGGATCGTCCCGATCGGGCTCGTCCTCGTGGCGATCACCCTGGTCGGTTGGGTCTACGAGTACTACCGCGGCAACTTCGGGCACTGACCCGGCGCTGCAGCGCACCTGACACTTCGGGCGGCACCAGAACGGTGCCGCCCGAAGTGCGTCCAGGAGACGAACTCCGGTCCCGATCCGGAACAAACGGGCCCGCCCGCGACTTGACTGGAGCGGACCTCCCACCACAGCGAAAGGAGTCACCTCAGGTGACCGACAAGCGCACCCTCATCATCTTCGGCGCGACGGGCGACCTCGCCTCCCGCCTGCTCCTGCCGGGCCTCGGCACGTTCCTGCAGAGCGGCCGTGCAGTCCCCGTGCAGCTGATCGGCACGGGCCGCAGCGAGCGCAGCCCCGAGAAGTGGAAGGACATCGTCACGCAGTCCTTCGCGTCGCAGGACGTCAAGGGGCCGGAGGTCGACGCGACCATCGAGTCGACGCAGTTCATCCAGGGCGACCCCACCGACCCGAAGCACCTCGAGGCGCTCCTGGCCGCGGCCGAATCCGAGCCGATCCTGTACTTCGCCCTCCCGCCGCAGATCGCCTCCGACATCTGCGAGGCGCTCGAGCACGTCGAGCTCCCCGAGGGCACGACCCTGGCCTTCGAGAAGCCCTTCGGCACCGACGTCGCCAGCGCCCAAGCCCTCAACGAGACCGTGCTCAAGCTCGTCCCCGAGGACCGCGTGCACCGCACCGACCACTTCCTCGGCCGCACCACCGTGCTGAACATCATCGGTCTGCGCTTCGCGAACCGCCTGTTCGAGCCCATCTGGAACGCCGAGAACATCGAGAAGGTCGACATCTTCTACGACGAGACCCTCGGTCTCGAGAACCGCGCCCAGTACTACGACGAGGCCGGCGCGATGGTCGACATGATCCAGTCGCACCTGCTGCAGATCCTCGGCCTGGTCACGATGGACGCCCCGGCCGCGATCGACGCGGTCGAGTTCCGCTCGTCGCTCGCCCGGGTCCTGCGCTCCACCCGCCTCAAGGGCGACGACGCGAAGATCGCCTCGCGCCGCGCGGTCTACACGGCCGGCACCATCGACGGCAAGGAACTGCCGTCGTACCAGGAAGAGGACGGCGTCGACCCGTCGCGCAAGACGGAGACCCTCGCCGAGATCTCGGTCGAGGTCGACACCGCCCGCTGGGCCGGCGTCCCCTTCACGCTGCGCTCCGGCAAGGCCCTTGGCGCCAGCCGGAAAGAGGTCCTGATCACCTTCAAGCCGGTCACGCGCCTGCCCTCCGGTCTGAGCGGTCGCCCGAAGACCGACACCCTGCGCATCGTCCTGAACCCGGACGAGATCGAGCTGTCGGTGTCGGCCAACGGCGGTGGCAACCCGTTCGAGATGGGACAGGTCACCCTGTCGTCGTCGTTCAGCGACGGCGAGCTCACCCCGTACGGCGAGGTCCTGAACGGCATCTTCCACGACGACCCGCTGCTCTCAATCCGCGGTGACGTGGCCGAGCGCTGCTGGGAGATCGTGGAGCCGGTCGTCGCCGCCTGGAAGGCGGACGAGGTCCCGCTCGAGGAGTACCGCGCCGGTTCGCGCGGCCCGGCGGACTGGGAGTCGTCGTCCTGACGGACGCGTTCCCGACGTCCTGAACGGACGCACGGACGGACGGGAGGCCCGGTGCCAGCTGGCACCGGGCCTCCCGTCCGTCGTGGGGTCGCCATCAGGGCATCGCAAGACGCCGTCGTGTCATCGAGACGCCGCCGGATCCTGCGGCGTCTCGGCGGCTTCGAGGCGTCGCGCGAAGACGACGGCGTCTTCAGGGCGGAGAGCGGGACGTCAGGCGGGGGAGCCGGCGCGCTCACCCTCGCCGGTCCACGACCGCGTGCCGCCGTCGTGGACGGGCAACCGCGTGCGGTGCCCGACGGTCGCGCCACGTGCGCGCTCGATGGCGTCCGCTGCCGACACGAGCGTCAGGTGCGACAGCACCTGCGGGGTGTTGCCGATGTGGTGCCCGGTGGCGACGTCGATCTCCTCGGAGAGCATGCCGACGTCGTTCGCGTCCCCGACGAGCACGTCCATCAGGCGTTCCGCGTCCTCGACCCGGCCGGAGGCGGCGTACTGCTCCACCAACCAGAACGAGCACGCCAGGAACGGGTGCTCGGCACCGGACAGTCCGTCGAAACCGGCCGTCGTGCGGTAGCGGAGCACGAGGCCGTCGTCCCCGACGCGCAGGTCCTCCTCGATGGCGCGGACGGTGCCCGTCATCCGGGGGTCGTCGGCGCGGCAGAACCCGACCTGCGGCAGGACGAGCAGGCTCGCGTCGACCTCGTCGGTGTCGTAGTGCTGACGGAACGAGCCGCGCGCGGCGTTCCAGCCGTGCTCGTCGATCTCGGCTCGGACGGTGTCGCGCAGGGTGCGCCAGCGGTCGACGGGCCCCTCGAGGCCGAACTCCTCGACCGCGGCGACCCCGCGGTCGAACGCAGCCCAGATCATCACCCGTGAATGGGTGAAGCTGCGCCGCGGGCCGCGCATCTCCCAGATGCCGTTGTCCGGCTCCTGCCAGTGCTCCTCGACGTAGCCGAGCAGTGCCCGTTGCAGCGCCCAGGAGTCGGCGTTCTCCTCGACCCCGAGCTCGCGGGCGTCGTGCAGTGCCGCGAGCACCTCGCCGAAGACGTCGCCCTGGTACTGCGTCGAGGCTCCGTTGCCGACCCGCACGGGCGTCGACCCGAGGTACCCGGGCAGCTCGGGCAGCTCCCGTTCGGGCAGCTCGCGTTCGCCGGCGGTGCCGTACATGATCTGGACGTCGGCGGGGTCACCCGCGATCGCGCGCAGCAGCCAGCCGCGCCAGTGCGTGGCCTCGTCGCGGTAGCCGTGGGCGATGAGCGACGCGAGCGCGAGGGAGGCGTCGCGAAGCCACACGTATCGGTAGTCCCAGTTGCGTTCGCCGCCGGGGTCCTCCGGCAGGCCCGTGGTCGCGGCGGCGACGACGCCGCCGGTCTCGCCGTGGGTCATCGCGCGGAGGAACACCAGCGACCGTCGTGCGGCGTGGGCGTACCGACCGGTGGTCTGCGCGGGGGCGGTCCACGCCGTCCACCACGAGATGGTGTGGGCGAGGGCTGCGTCGACGTCGAGCGGCTCCGGCGGCTCGCGGTGCGACGGGTACCAGGTGAGCACCGTGTCGAGCACGTCGCCGTCGTGGATCGTCGTGACGGCGGTGTGCCGGTGGTCGTCGGCGCGGAACTGCGGCCCCCGGACGATCACCGAGCCCGGGCCCGCCGTCGCGAGCAGCGCCGGTTCGTCGTCGTCCCCGATCTGCCGGATCCAGGGCAGGGCGCGCGAGTAGTCGAAGCGGATCCGGAGCGTCTGCCGGAGCTCGACGGTGCCGCGGAGCCCACGCACCCGGCGGACGATCGAGGGGCGGTGCGCGCCGACGGGCATGAACTCGGTGACCTCGACCACGCCGTCACGGGTGGTCCACACGGTCGAGAGCACCAGGGTGTCGCCGTGGTACCGCCACTCGGCGGTGGCGTCGTCGTCGACGGGTCGCAGGGTCCAGTGGCCGTGGTCCTCGGTGCCGAGCAGCGAGGCGAAGGTGGACGAGCTGTCGAAGCGCGGCAGGCACGCCCAGTCGATGGTCCCGTCGCGGCCGACCAGGGCAGCGGTGCCGGTGTCGCCGATCAGGGCGTGGTCCTCGATGCGGTTCGGCGGTGTGTGTGGTGCGGCTGGGGGTGGTGCGGCCGGCTCGGTGCTCATGGACCGATCGAACACCCGGTGTCCGAGCACTGCGGTCGGACGAAGGGACTCCGGGCCGAGATCGTGATGAAGGGTCGCTCAGGCCGGGTCGGAGGCGTCGGACTCGATGATGCCGACCCGTGCGAGCTCGCTCCACAGGCCGGCGCCGTCCGGTGCGTACACCCAGGGCGCCGACGAGTCACGGGAGCGTTCCTGCGCCCGCGAGCGACCACCGGCCAGGACGGCTTCGCTCGTGGACAGCTGCCGGATGGCGACGCCCGCGACGTTGTCCGGGTGCTCCCGCGAGAAGTCGCCGTAGAGGGTCTCGTCGTGCTGTCCGTCGTCGCCGACCAAGAGCCAGCGGATGTCCGGGAAGTCCTTGGCGAGCCGCCGCAGGTTCTCCTGCTTGTGCAGTTGACCGCTGCGGAAGAACCGGTCGTGGGTGGGACCCCAGTCGGTGAGCAGGAGCGTGCCGGACGGGTACATGTTGCGCGACAGGAAGCGCTGCAGCGTCGGGGCGACGTTCCACGCTCCGGTCGACAGGTAGACCGTCGGGGAACCGGGGTGCTGCGCGAGGATCCGCTCGTACAGCACGGACATGCCCGGCACCGGGCGGCGGGCGTGCTCGGTCAGGACGAACGAGTTCCAGGCGGCGAGCATGGGGCGGGGGAGCGAGGTCACCATGACGGTGTCGTCGATGTCGGACAGCAGCCCGAAGCGGGTGTCCGGGTGCACGACGAACACGTCGGCCTCGACGTCGCGCCCGCCGCCTGCCGACAGCCGCACCGTGCGCCAGCCGGGCTCGAGGTCGATCGGGACGATGGTGTCGACGACGCCACCACGGTCGGTCTTCACCACGTGGGAGACGCCGCCGGCGGTGACGGTGACCTCGGCGTGGTCGACGGCGACGCTCGTGAAGCTCTTCCAGCCGCGGACGCCGGCGTAGGAGACGTCGGAGGCGAGACCGCGGCGCGTCAGCAGCACACGGCAGAGGATGCGCACCCAGCCGGGCGCGCCGTAGCCGGTGTACGGGACCACCGTGGGCACCAGTCCGCGACGGCGTGCACGGTGCTCGCGGAACTCCTGGACGGCGTCCTCGATGCGGGCCGCGCGGTGCAGGAGCGGCTCGGCCAACGACGGCTCGTGGGGCGTCGGGTCGGGCATGGCGTCATCATCCCATGGACGGCTGACGAATCCGCGCGCTGGCGGAACTGGTGAGTCGCAGCCACGTTCCAGGCGGGTTCTGCGAAAGTTGTCCCCGTCACACCAACCAACCGCGCTGGAGCGCAAGAGGAGAACACGTGCTCGTCACCGAGGTAACGAACGCTCTGCCGGGGGGATCATCACTGCTCAGGAACGAGCCGGTCCAAGCCCGCAGTTCGGCGCGCCTCGCCGGCCTCCTCGACGCCGCAGCCGCGGTGATCGACGAGATCGGGTTCGAACGGCTCACGACCGCCATGGTCGCCGAGCGCGCGGGGGCGTCGATCGGCACCGTCTACCGGTACTTCCCGGACCGCATCGCCGTGGTCGAGGCACTCGCGATCCGCTGCACCCAGCGGCTCGCCTCCCGCTTCGTCGAGGTGCTCGACGCCAGCGGCGCCGAGACCTGGCAGGACGCCAACGACGCGCTCATCGACATGACCGCCGAGATGTACCGCACCGAGCCCGGCTTCCGGGCCATCCGCTTCGGCGACCCGGCGGACACCGGCACGGGCGATGCCGAGGACCGCATGGGAGCGCTCGGCGCAACGGTCGGCCAGATCATGCGGGACCGCTTCGGCCTGCCGGACGACGAGCGCATCGCCCGAGCCTGGGTCGTCCTCGCGGAGTCCGGTCACGCGGTGCTGGCGCGGGCGCACCGCGACCGCGAACACCCCGACACGGAGCTGATCGAGGAGTACCGCCGGATGAACCGAGCGCACCTGGAATCGGTGATCGCCGCGTCCTGACCACCCAGTCAGCCGGCGCGACACGCCGGTGACCGATCCGATCCGCCCGCGCCTCCGAACACCGAGGCGCGGGCGTCGTCGTCCCCACCGAACCCGTCGAGCCCGTCGGCATCCCCGCCGCCCTGCACACCGCCGCGGGTCCGTCACGGATCGTCACAGCGAACCGATGTCGGCACCCCCGGGTACTCTCATCCGGAGTCGGGCTACCTCCGAACAGAAGGGCACCCCATGATCGAGTTCCGCTCGGTGCGCAAGACCTACCCGGACGGCACGACTGCGGTCGAGCACTTCGATCTGGTCATCCCGTCCCGGACCACCACCGTCTTCGTCGGATCCAGCGGCTGTGGCAAGACCACGCTGCTCCGCATGATCAACCGCATGGTCGACCCCACCTCCGGAACCGTCGAGATCGACGGCTCGGACGTCGCCGGGATCAACCCCGTCGAGCTCCGTCGCCACATCGGGTACGTCATGCAGAACTCCGGACTGCTGCCGCACCGCAAGGTCGTCGACAACATCGCGACCGTCCCGCTGCTGACCGGCGTCTCCAAGGCCGACGCGCGGAAGCGCGCCCTCGAGCTCATGGACACCGTCGGGCTCGACCGTGCCTTCGCCGACCGCTACCCGTCACAGCTCTCCGGCGGCCAGCAGCAGCGCGTCGGTGTGGCCCGCGGGCTGGCCGTCGACCCGAACATCCTGCTCATGGACGAGCCGTTCGGTGCGGTGGACCCCCTGGTGCGGAACGACCTGCAGGACGAGCTCATCCGCCTGCAGCGTGAACTCGGCAAGACCGTCGTGTTCGTGACGCACGACATCGACGAGGCGTTCAAGCTCGGCGACCAGGTCGTCATCCTCAAGAAGGGCGGCGAGATCGCCCAGCAGGGGACGCCGGCCGAGATCCTCGCCGCGCCCGCCGACGACTTCGTTGCCACGTTCATCGGTGCCGGCCGCGGGCGCCGCGCACTCCGTGTCGAGCAGACACCGACGGGTCCGATCGTCGTCGACGGTGAAGGCCGCGCGGCCGGCGTACTGACGGGTCCCGTCGGGGTCGTCGACGCCGCCGAGGCCGTGCCGCAGTCCGACGCTCGAGCAGCAGAGGCCGGAGCGTCGCACGACGCACCGGGTGCTCCGGCGCAGGGTGGGGGCACCCGGTGAAGTGGGTGCTGGCGAACCTCGACACGATCTGGGACAACACCCTCTCCCACCTCGCGATCGCGATCCCGCCGATCATCGTCGCGTTCCTGCTGTCGATCCCGATCGGGTGGCTGGTGGTCCGGCTGCAGCGCCCCGGTGGGTCGCGCTTCGCATCGGGTGTGGGCAGCAGCATCGTGACCCTCGCCGGTCTGCTCTACGCCATCCCGTCGCTCGCCCTGTTCGTCGCGCTGCCGAGCATCATCGGCACCGGCCTGCAGAGCCCGATCAACGTCGTCATCGGCTTGACGCTGTACGGCCTCGCACTGATGGTCCGGTCCACGGTCGACGGGCTGACCTCGGTCGACTCCGAGACCAAGTCCGCCTCGACCGCCATGGGCTACTCACCGGCGCAGCGGTTCTTCCGGGTGGAGCTCCCGCTCGCCGGTCCGGTCCTGCTGGCCGGGCTCCGGGTGGTCTCGGTCTCCACGATCTCGCTGACCACGGTCGGCGCGGTCCTCGGCATCCCGAGCCTCGGTCTCCTGTTCACCGACGGCCTGGGGCGCGGGATCTACGAGGAGATCCTCTCCGGCATCGTGATGGTGCTCGTGCTCGCCTTCGCCCTCGACGGCCTCCTCGTGCTGCTCGGGCGGCTGGTCATGCCGTGGACCCGGACGAACTCGGTGTCACGCCGACAGGCCCGCCGGGTCCTGCAAGCAGCGGAGGTCTCCTCGTGATCATCGGACAGGCCTTCGCGTGGGTGTTCGACCCCGCGAACTACGGCGGCTACAACGGCATCCCCCAGCGCCTCTGGGAGCACGTCTGGATCACCCTGCTCGCGGTGCTCATCGCCGCCGTCATCGCCGTGCCGGTCGGGTACGCGATCGGCCACACGCGCCGTGCTCGTGGCTTCTCGATCGCCGTGTCCGGCGGGGTGCGGGCGCTCCCGACGCTCGGCGTGCTCTCGCTGTTCGGGCTGCTGCTCGGCATCGGGCTGCAGGCTCCCTTGCTCGCCCTCGTCATCCTGGCGATCCCGTCGGTGCTCGCAGGTGCGTACTCCGGCATCGAGTCCGTCGACCCGGGGGTCGTCGACGCCGCGAAGGCCCAGGGCATGACCGGCTGGCAGATCCTGTGGAAGGTCGAGATCCCGCTCGGGCTCCCGCTCCTGATCGGCGGCATCCGTGCCGCTGTGCTGCAGGTCGTCGCAACGGCCACGCTCGCCGCGTACGTCGGGGCCGGTGGCCTCGGCGGGTACTTCTTCCTCGGCCTGAAGACCCAGGACTACGCCGAGATGCTCGGCGCCTCCATCCTCGTGATCGCCCTCGCGATCGCGTTCGAGATCGTGTTCGCCGTGCTGCAGCGGGCGGCGGTGCCGAAGGGCACCGCGGACCCGTCGGCCCGACAGCGTCAGGGGTCGCGTGAGCGAGCCCGCAATCCACTCCCGGAAGGAAATCCCTCGTGATCACAGCACCCAAGATCCGCGCCGGTGTCGCCGTCGCGATGGCGGTGGGCGTCGTCGCCGCCCTCGCCGGCTGCGCGTCGAGCGACCCGCTCGACAGCGGCTCCAGCGACTCGTCCGACTCGAAGACCATCGTCGTCGGATCGCAGCAGTACTACTCGAACGAGATCATCGCCGAGCTCTACGCCCAGGTCCTCGAGAAGGACGGCTTCGACGTGAAGCGCAACTTCAACATCGGGCAGCGTGAGGTCTACATCCCGCAGCTCGAGAAGGGCGCCATCGACGTCATGCCCGAGTACAGCGGCAACCTGCTGCAGTACTTCGACAAGGACTCGGACGCGAAGACCGCCGACCAGATCGACGACGGGCTCGACAAGGCCCTGCCGAAGGGCCTCCGGGTCCTCGACGAGGCCGACGCGACCGACCAGGACAGCTACACCGTCACGAAGAAGTTCTCCGAGGACAACGACGTCACGAGCCTCGCCGACCTGAAGAACGTCGACGAGAAGCTCACCGTGGGGGCCAACTCCGAGAACCAGACGCGGCCGTACGGGCCGAAGGGGCTCAAGTCGGTCTACGGCGTCGACGTCGACTTCAAGGCGATCGAGGACGGTGGTGGCGCCCTGACCGTCAAGGCGCTCAAGGACGACACCGTCCAGCTGGCGGACATCTACACGGCCGACCCGAGCATCAAGGCGAACGGCTTCGTCACGCTGAAGGACCCGGAGAACCTGATCCTGCCGCAGAACGTCGTGCCGGTCGTCTCGAAGAAGGTCGACGAGAAGGCTGCGGACGCGATCGACTCGGTCAACGAGAAGCTCACGACCGAGGCTCTGATCGAGCTCAACACCAAGAGCACGGCCGACAAGGAGAAGGCGTCCACCATCGCCGAGGACTGGCTCGAGGCCGAGGGTCTGCTCTAGCACCTGGCGGAAAGTAAAACGACAGGCGTCGGGTATCTACCCGGCGCCTGTCGTCGTTCACGGAGTGGCCAGCGCGAACATCGGTTCCGCACGGTTGTGCCGTGCAGAGGCTGTGCACGTTTGTGCACAGGGCGGTTCTACAAGTTGTCGAACTGGGGCGCGGCGCGATAGCGTTTGTGGTGTCCCAAGGGCTGTGACACCTGATGTATCCGTTCCACAGGAAGCAACTGACGTGCACGAACAGCGCGCGGCCACCCGTCTCGGAATCGCCGCATGAACGACCTCCTCGATCCGCTCCTCCTGTCGCGGTGGCAGTTCGGTCTGACGACCATCTACCACTTCCTCTTCGTCCCGCTGACGATCGGCATGGCAGCCGTGGTGGCCGTGTTCCAGACCGCCTGGTACCGGACCGGCCGCGCGCACTACCTGCAGCTGACGCGGTTCTTCGGGCGGATCTTCCTGATCAACTTCGCGATGGGTGTCGTGACGGGCATCGTGCAGGAGTTCCAGTTCGGCATGAACTGGTCGAACTACTCGCGCTTCGTCGGTGACGTCTTCGGCGCACCGCTCGCGCTCGAGGGGATCCTGGCGTTCTTCTTCGAGGCGGCGTTCATCGGCATCTGGATCTTCGGCTGGGACCGCCTGCCCAAGGGCCTGCACCTGGCGAGCATCTGGTGCGTCAGCGCCGGCACGATCATGTCCGCGTACTTCATCATCGCCGCGAACGCGTTCATGCAGCACCCGGTCGGCTTCGCGATGAACGAGGCCAAGGGTCGTGCGGAGCTCACCGACATCTGGGCGGTGCTCGGCAACAAGGTCGCCCTGGCCGCGTTCCCGCACACGCTCTTCGCCTGCTTCATGGTCGCCGCGGCGGTCATCATCTCGGTCGCGGCCTACCACCTGGCCCGCAACCAGAACCTCGAGACGATGATGCCGGCGCTCAAGTTCGGCATGTGGACCATGCTCGCGGCCGGCGCGCTGACCGTCCTGACCGGCGACCAGCTCGGACTGACGATGGTCGACACGCAGCCGATGAAGATGGCGGCGGCCGAGGCGCTGTACAACACCGCGACCGGCAAGGACGCCTCGTTCTCGATCTTCACGCTCGGCACCCCGGACGGCGTGCACGAGCTGTTCTCGATCCGGGTGCCGTACCTGCTGTCGTTCCTGTCGACGCACACGTTCAACGGCACGGTCGAGGGCATCAACGACCTGCAGGCGCAGTACACGCAGGTGTACGGCCCCGGCGACTACAAGCCGATCATCTGGGTCACCTACTGGTCGTTCCGCTGGATGATCGCCCTCGGCGTCGGCGCGGTCATGGTCTCGCTGGTCGGGCTGTGGCTGACCCGCAAGGGCCGGTTCCCGACGCAGCGCTGGGTGTGGCGCATCGCCACCTGGACCGTGCCGCTGCCGATGGCCGCGATGATCGTCGGCTGGGTCTTCACCGAGATGGGCCGCCAGCCGTGGCTCGTGTTCGGGCTGCTCCAGACGAAGGACGGTGTGTCGCCGAACGTGACCGGGCTCGAGGTCCTCATCTCGCTGCTGGTCTTCACCCTGATCTACGGCTCGCTGGCCGTCGTCGAGTTCAAGCTCATCAAGAAGGTCGCGCAAGAGGGGCCCGCCGACCCGGACGAAGTCGACGAGGAGACCGGCGAGGTCAAGCACGAAGTGACGGTCTACTAGAAATGGACGCTGCCTGATGGATCTCCCCGTTCTCTGGTTCGCGATCGTCGGCGTCTTCTTCGTCGGCTACTTCGTCCTCGACGGATTCGACTTCGGTGTCGGTATGTCCCTGCCGTTCCTCGGCAAGGACGACACCGACCGTCGGGTCCTGATCAACACCATCGGCCCGGTCTGGGACCTCAACGAGACCTGGGTCATCGTCGCCGGGGCCTGCCTGTTCGCGGCGTTCCCGGAGTGGTACGCCACGATGTTCTCCGGGTTCTACCTGGCGCTGCTGCTCATCCTCGCTGCACTCATCGTCCGAGGGGTGTCATTCGAGTACCGGCACCAGAACAAGCACCTCGAGTGGAAGCGCCGCTTCGACCTGATGATCATCGTCGGCAGTGCCGTGCCGTCGTTCCTGTGGGGCGTCGCGTTCGGCAACGTCGTCCGTGGCATCCCGATGGACGCCGGGCACAACTACACCGGCACGATCTTCGACCTGCTCAACCCGTTCGCGCTGCTGACCGGTGCCGCGACGCTGCTGGTGTTCTTCACCCACGGGGTCGTCTTCGTCGCGCTGAAGACCGAGGGCGAGATCCGCGTCCGCGCCAAGCGGCTGGCGACCCGGGCCGGCATCGTCACGATCGTCGTCGGAGCCGCGTTCCTGGTGTCGATGGCCTTCGTCCGGGCCACCCCGGCCTCGCTGGTGCTCTCCGTGGTCGCCGCCCTCGCCCTGGTCCTCGCGGTGCTCTGCAACGCCTGGGGCAAGGAGGGGCGCGCCTTCACGCTGATGGCGGTCACCATCGCCGCGATCGTGCTCGCGATGTTCACGGCGATCTTCCCCGACGTCATGCCGGCGTCGAACGACGTCGCCAACAGCCTGAACGTGTACAACGCCTCGTCCGGGGCGTACACGCTGACCGTGATGAGCTGGGTCGCGCTGATCTTCGTGCCCCTGGTCTTCGCGTACCAGGCCTGGACCTACTGGGTGTTCCGCAAGCGCGTCTCCCGCGCCCAGGTCACCGCGGCCGCGCACTAGGCGGACGACGATGAAGCCCCTCGACCCCCGACTCCTGCGGTTGTCCCGGACGGCGCGCGGCTTCATCGTCGCTGCCGCCGGCACCGGCGTCCTCCGCACGCTCGCGACCATCGCGATCGCGTGGGGGATCGCCGCGGCCGTCACCCTCGGGGTCGACGCCGTCGGCGACCGCACGGTCCCGGCGGCGTTCGGGCAGGCGCTCGCACTGCTCGGCGGCGCGTTCGTCCTGCGCGCGGTGGCCGCCTGGGCGACCGACGACCTGGCGGCACGCGCTGCTGCGAAGGTGAAGAGCGAGATGCGCACGACGGTGCTTGCCCGCGCCGCCGAGCGTGGTCCGTCGTGGCTGGCCGGCCGGTCGAGCGCCGGCTTCGCCACCACGCTCGGCCCCGGGCTCGACGCACTCGACGCCTACTTCGGCCGGTACCTGCCGCAGCTCGCGCTCACCGCGATCGCGACGCCGATGCTCCTGGTCGCGATCGGCCTGGGCGACCTGACGAGCGGGCTGATCATCCTGTTCGCCCTGCCGGTGATCCCGGTCTTCATGATCCTGATCGGCCTGGCGACGCAGTCCCTGCAGCGGAAGCAGTCGGACGCCCTCGCGAAGCTCGGTGGCGCCTTCACCGAAGCCGTCGAGGGGCTCGCCACGCTCAAGGTCTTCGGCCGTGCGCGCCGCCAGGTCGGTCGCATCGGGGCGGTCACCGACGAGTACCGCCGCGGCACGATCGGCGTGCTCCGGCTGTCGTTCGTGAGCGGCTTCGCGCTCGAGCTCGCCGCGAGCCTGTCCGTCGCACTGGTCGCCGTCTCGATCGGCATCCGCCTGGTCGACGGCTCGCTCGGCCTCGGCGCCGCGATGTTCGTGCTCGTCCTGGCCCCGGAGGCCTTCGCCCCCATCCGCCAGGTCGGCGCCGACTTCCACGCCGCCCAGGACGGCGTCGAGGCCTCGGCCGCGGTGCTCGACGTGCTGGCCCACGACGAGACCGCATCGCCGTCCGCGACCGGCAGCAGCAGCGGCAGCCGGACCGACACGGACACCGCAGCACCCGCCACCGCCCTGGACGTCCGCGGGCTCACCGTCCGCCGACCCGACATCGTGATCGGACCGTTCGACCTGCACGCCGAGCCCGGCACCGTCGTCGTGCTCGCCGGCCCGAGCGGCTCCGGCAAGTCGAGCATCATCGCGGCGCTCCGCGGTGTCCTGCTGCACGACGGTGCCGTCACCGTGCCCGGCCCGGCCGGTGCCTCCGTCGCCGAGCGCACCACGTGGGCCGACCAGCGGCCGCGTCTCGTCCGCGGGACGATCGCCGAGAACGTCGCGCTCAGCGCGACCCCCGAGGACGCCGACGTGCGCACCGCCCTGGGCGACGCGGGGCTGGGACTCGACCCGGGCCTCCAGGTCGGTGCCGGTGGCAGCGGACTGTCCGGCGGCCAGGCACAGCGTGTCGCCGTCGCCCGCGCGCTGTACCGCGCGCGCCGCGCAGCCACGCCCCTCGTGCTGCTCGACGAGCCGACGTCCGCGCTGGACGCCGAGGCCGAGGCGCGGGTCGTCGCGGCCGCCCGTGGCCTGGCGGCCGACGGCGCGGTCGTCGTGGTCGCCAGCCACCGACCGGCGGTCGTCGCCGCGGCCGACGTCCGCGTGGACGTCCGCGTCGGCGGTTCCGTGACGGTCCGCAGGGGGGTGCGCGCTTGAGCCGGGAGGCCCGTGGCCGCTCCGTCCTGCGGCTCGCGATGCCGCACGGGTCCGGTTGGGCGAAGGCGGTCGCCGCCGGGTCGCTCAGCGCGGTCTGTGCCGTCGCGCTCCTCGCCGCGAGCGGCTACCTGATCACCCGTGCCGCCGAGCACCCGCCGATCCTGTACCTGACGCTCGTGATGGTCGGCGTGCGCGCCTTCGCTCTCGGGCGGGCCGTGCTGCGGTACGTCGACCGGCTCGCCGGGCACGATGCGTCCTTCCGGCAACTGGCCGTGGTGCGGACGGAGATGTACCGGCGGCTGGCGTCGATCGCGCCCGCCGGACTCGGGCGGACCGGACGCGGCGACCTCATGACGCGCCTGGTCACCGACACCGATCGGCTGCAGGACCTGCCGATCCGCGTCGTCGGCCCGCTCGTCTCCGCCGGGGTCGTCGCGGTGCTGTCGGTCATCGCCGTGGCGCTCGTGTCGGTGCCGGCGGCGATCGTGCTCCTCCTCGCGCTGGCGGTCGCGGCCCTGGTCGGCACCGTCGTCACCCGGTCGATCGCCGAGCGCTCCGACCGCGAGACCGCCGCCGACCGGGGTCGCGTCGCGGACCTCGTGCTCGACACCGTCCGGACGCTCGACGTCTTCGCCGCCTACGGCACCCTCGACGAGCGGCTCGCGCACATCGCCCGGCTCGACGCCGGCGTCACCCGGGCCGTCCGTCGCCGTGGCTCGGTCGAGTCGCTCGTCGGTGCCCTGGTCGGCCTGGTCGGTGGCGGTGCGGTGATCGGGATCCTCGCCGTCGGTGCCCCCGCCGTGGTGTCCGGTGCGCTCGACGGTCCGCTCTGGGCGCTGGCGGTCTTCGTGCCGCTGGCGCTCTTCGAGGTCGTCGGGACCGTCCCGCTCGCCGTCCTGACGCTCCGCCGGGTGCGTGCCGCAGCGGAACGGGTCGAGCAGGTCGTGCCCGCCGAGGTGCCCGCCGGCATCGTCCCAGAGCCCGACGAGGACGCCGATCCAGCGTCGCTGGTGGTCGAGGGTGCGGTCACACTCGCCGTCCACGACCTGACGATCCGCTGGCCGGGGGCGGCCGAGCCTGCGGTCGACGGGGTCTCGTTCACGCTCGCGCCCGGCGAGGTCGTCGTGCTCCAGGGGCCGAGCGGTGCCGGCAAGTCGACCCTGGTCGACGCGCTCGTCCGGTTCGTGGAGCACGATGGCTCCTACACGCTCGACGGCGTCGAGGCGAAGGCGATGCACCCGGACGCGGTGCGGGCGCGGGTCGGCCTGATCGAACAGGACCCGTTCGTGTTCGACCAGTCGGTGCGGCAGAACCTGCTCTTCGCCCGCGAGACCGCGACCGACGACGAACTGCTCGCCGTGCTCGACCGGGTCGGCCTGGGGGACTGGGTCGTCCGACGGGGCGGGCTGGACGCCTCGGTCGGGGAACGCGGCGTGCTCGTGTCCGGCGGCCAGGCGCACCGGCTCGCGCTCGCCCGCGCACTGCTGCACGCGTTCCCGGTGCTGGTGCTCGACGAACCGACCACCGACGTCGACCCGGACCTCGGTGACGCCGTGCTGCGTGACCTCGTCACCACGGCCCGCGCAGCGGGTCGGACGGTCGTCATCGTGTCGCACGTCCCGGTGGCGCCGGACCTGGTCGACCGCACCCTGCGGATGCGGGACGGACGCCTGCTCGCCGGGTGAGCCGACAGACGGACGCGGGACGGGCCTCCCGGCTTGTATCGTTGACGACCGTGACCACCGAGCAGCACGCCGAGGACCCGAACGCCTACGACTTCCGTCGTATCCAGGAGAAGTGGCAGCCCCGCTGGGAAGAGCTCGGGCTCTTCACCACCGACCTCGACGACACCCGTCCGCGCAAGTACATCCTCGAGATGTTCCCGTACCCGTCCGGCGACCTGCACATGGGACACGCCGAGAACTGGGCACTCGGGGACTTCGTCGCGCGCTACTGGCGTCAGCAGGGCTTCAACGTGCTGCACCCGATCGGCTGGGACTCCTTCGGGCTGCCGGCCGAGAACGCGGCGATCAAGCGCGGGGTGGACCCGAAGGACTGGACCTACGCGAACATCGAGCAGCAGAAGGCGTCCTTCAAGCGCTACGCGCCGTCGTTCGACTGGACCACCGAGATCCACACCTCGGACCCCGAGTACTACAAGTGGAACCAGTGGCTGTTCCTGAAGATGTACGAGAAGGGCCTGGCGTACCGCAAGGACAGCTGGGTGAACTGGGACCCGGTGGACCAGACCGTGCTCGCCAACGAGCAGGTCCTGCCCGACGGCACCTCGGACCGCTCCGGCGCCGTCGTCGTGAAGAAGAAGCTCACGCAGTGGTACTTCAAGATCACCGAGTACGCCGACCGGCTGCTCGACGACCTGAACCAGCTCGAGGGGCGGTGGCCGGCGAAGGTCATCGCGCAGCAGCGCAACTGGATCGGCCGCTCGGTCGGTGCCGACGTCGACTTCGTGATCGAGGGCCGCGACGAGCCGGTCACGGTCTTCACCACCCGTCCGGACACGATCCACGGGGCGACGTTCCTGGTCGTCGCGCCGGACTCCGACCTGGCGGCTGAGCTCGTCTCGTCTGCTCCGGACGACGTCCGTGCTGCGTTCGATTCCTACCTGGTCGCCACCCAGAAGACCTCGGAGATCGACCGGCAGAACGCCGATCGCCCAAAGACCGGCGTGCCGCTCGGCCGGTCCGCGATCCACCCGCTCACGGGGGAACGCCTGCCGATCTGGGCCGCCGACTACGTGCTCGCCGACTACGGCCACGGCGCCGTGATGGCCGTGCCCGCGCACGACCAGCGCGACCTCGACTTCGCGCGGGCGTTCGACCTGCCCGTCAAGGTGGTCGTCGACACGAACGCCGCCGTCACCGGGGCGATCCCCGTCATCCCCGAGGGCGCGACGCTCGACGACTTCGACGTGCCGACCCTCGACCCGGTCGCCACCGGCGAAGCGCTGACGGGCCAGGGCCGGATGATCAACTCCGGGCCGCTCGACGGCATGTCGAAGCAGCACGCCATCACCGCGGCGATCGCGCTGCTCGAGGAACGCGGGACCGGCCGTGCCGCCAAGACCTACCGCCTGCGCGACTGGCTCATCTCGCGCCAGCGCTTCTGGGGCACCCCGATCCCGATCATCCACGGTGCCGACGGCACCGAGCACCCGGTGCCCGAGGACCAGCTGCCGATCGTGCTGCCGGACACCGAGGGGCTCGACCTCAAGCCGAAGGGCACGTCCCCGCTCGGTGGCGCGACCGACTGGGTGAACGTCCCGAACCCCGTCGACGGCACCCCGGCGATCCGCGACACCGACACGATGGACACCTTCGTCGACTCGTCGTGGTACTTCCTGCGGTTCCTGTCGGCGAACGACGACACCCAGGCGTTCGACCCGGCAGCCGCGCGCCGCTGGGCTCCCGTCGACCAGTACATCGGCGGCATCGAGCACGCGATCCTGCACCTGCTGTACGCCCGCTTCGTCACCAAGGTGCTGTTCGACCTCGGGTACCTCGACTTCACCGAGCCGTTCTCGGCGCTGCTCAACCAGGGCATGGTGCTGTCCGGTGGCTCGAAGATGTCGAAGTCGAAGGGCGGCGTCTCGCTCGGCGACGAGCTCGACGCGAACGGCGTCGACGCCATCCGCCTGGTGATGGGCTTCGCCGGCCCGCCCGAGGACGACATCAACTGGGAGGACGTCTCACCGTCCGCCTCGGCTCGGTTCCTGGCGCGGGCGTACCGCCTGGCGCTCGACGTCACGTCCGCACGGGACGCCGTGTGGGCCGACGGCGACCGGGCACTCCGCCAGGTCACGCACCGGTTCCTCGCCGACGCCCCCGGGATGATGGAGTCGTTCAAGTTCAACGTCGTGATCGCGCGACTGATGGACCTGGTCAACGTCACCCGCAAGGCGATCGACAGCGGGCCCGGCGCCGGTGACCCCGCCGTGCGCGAGGCCGTCGAGACCATCGCGCTCGGCCTGAGCGTCTTCGCGCCGTACACCGGCGAGGAGATGTGGGAGAAGCTGGGCTACGAGGCCACCGTCGCCACGTACGGCTGGCGGAAGGCCGACCCGACGCTGCTCGTGCAGGAGACCCTGACGGCCGTCGTGCAGGTCAACGGCAAGGTGCGTGATTCGTTCGAGGTGTCGAAGTCGATCGAGCCGGACGAGCTCGAGCAGCTCGCGCGGTCGTCGGCCAACGTGCAGCGGTACATCGGTGACCGCGAGATCGTGAAGGTGATCGTCCGGGCGCCGAAGCTCGTGAACATCGCCATCAAGGGGTAGCGACCGTCCCTTGCGTCGTCCCTCCACAGCAGGGGCGTTCGCGGCACCCGTCCACGGGTGTGACCTCCGGAGCCCGGCCGATCGGCCGGGCTCCGTAGCGTTCCGCACATGTCGTCCCCGTCGTCTCCCGGACCCTGGTGGTCCCGTCTCGCGTTGTCCCCACGGGCCGCCGTGGTGCTGGCGGCGGTCGTGGTGGTGGTCGCCGTCGTGGTGGTCCTCGTCGGGGCGCTCGTGTCGGGTGGTGGCGAGGGCGCCGGGGGCACGGGTGGCATCGTCGTGCGTGGCGCGCCGACGGCCGGTGCGGGTGGGGCGTCGGGCGCGCCGTCGCCGTCGCCGTCGGCCCCTGCTGGTGCCGGTGCCGGTGTCGGGGCTTCGTCTGCTCCGGGTGTCGGCGCGGACACGGGTGCCGGGCGGGTCGTGGTGCACGTGCTCGGGGCGGTGCGGCGGAGCGGTGTGGTCGAGTTGCCGACATCGAGCCGGGTCGGGGACGCGCTCGAACGTGCCGGTGGCGCCACCGACGACGCCGACCTCGACCGCCTGAACCTGGCCCGGGTGCTGACGGACGGCGAGCGGTTGTACGTGCCGCGCCTCGGGCAACAGGAGGTGCCCGAGGCGCTCGGGCTGATGGCAGACGGTGCTGCCGCCGGGCCGACTGCCGCTGCCGGGGCAGGGGGCAGCGGTGGCACTGCGGGCACCGGGGCCGAGGGGTCCACCGTCGTCGACCTGAACACCGCCGACCAAACCGCGCTCGAGACCCTGCCCGGGATCGGACCCGGGCTGGCCGGGCGGATCATCGCCTGGCGTGACGAGCACGGCCGGTTCACCGCGGTCGAGGACCTGCTCGACGTCAGCGGCATCGGCGACGTGCGGTTCGCCGAGCTCCGCGGTCGCGTGCGGGTCTGAGGGGCGACGGTGCAGCTCGCACCGAGTGCGATCGACCTGCGGGTCGCGGTGCCGGTGGCGGTCGCCTGGATCGCGACCGCCCTGCTCGTCGGCGTGCCCGACGTGGCACCCGTGGTCGGTGGGGCCACAGCGCTCCTGACCGGCGTCAGCGGCAGCGTGCTCCGGTGGCGTCGGGGCGCCGGGGTCGTGCCGGTCGTCGCCGGACTGCTGCTCGTCGCGGGGTCCCTGACGACACTGCTCGCGGTGTCGGTCCTCGTGGGGGAGTCCCGGCGGGCCCCGGAACCGCTGCGTGCGCTCGTCGCCGGTCCGGGGGCGGGGCACGTCGACGTCGAGGCGGTGCTGACCCGCGACCTCGTGCCGGGGGACCGCTCCGTCACCGCGAAGCTGGTGCGCGCGGACGATCTCGACGGGCTCCGGGTGCCGGTCCGGCTCGTCCCCGACCAGCACGGCGACGCACCGGGCGCCGTGCTGGCGGCTGGTGCCCGGGTCACCGTGACCGCCGCCGTGCAGCCGGACGAACCCGGTTCCGCAACCGCGTTCGTGGCGTTCCTGCGCGGGACGCCGTCGTCGGTGCCGCCCGACGGGCTGCTCGGCGCCACCGACACCGCGCGGCAGGCGTTCGTCCGGGCCACGGCCGACCTGCCGCAGCCCGGAGCGGCGCTGCTGCGCGGACTCGCGATCGGGGACCGCTCCGGCCTCGATCCGACGACCGAGGCGGCGATGGAGACCTCGGCGCTGACGCACCTGACGGCGGTGTCCGGGGCGAACTGCGCCGTGGTGGTCGGACTCGTCGTGGTCCTCGGCCGCGCCTGTGGTCTGGCACGAGGCCTGCGGGCCGCGGCGGCCGTCGCCGTGCTCCTGGTGTTCGTCGTGCTCGTGCGGCCCGACCCCTCGATCGTCCGGGCGACGGTGATGGCGATCGTGGTGCTCGTCGTGCACCTGGCCGGTCGACCGGTGCGGGGCGTACCGCTCATCGCCCTCGCCGCGGTCGGCATGCTCGTGGTCGACCCCTGGTTCGCACGGTCGTTCGCGTTCGCCCTGTCCGTGCTCGCCACGAGCGGGATCGTGGTGCTCGGCCCGCCGCTCACCGAGCTCCTGGCACGTCGTGTGTGGCCGCCGGTCGCCGCCGCACTCGCGATCCCGGTCGCAGCGCAGGTGGCCTGCTGGCCGGTGACGATCCCGCTGTCGGCGGCGCTCCCGACCTACGCGGTGCCGGCGAACCTGCTGGCGGAGCCGTTCGCGCCGGTCGTCACGGTGATCGGGCTCGCCGCGTGTGGCGTCGCTCCGGTGTGGCCGGTGGGTGCGCAGGGGCTCGCGGCCGTCGCGTGGGTCCCGGCCGCCGCCGTCGGGGGCATCGCGCACGGGGCGGCGGCCCTGCCCTACGCCTCGGCACCCTGGCCGGCCGGGGTGCTCGGTGTGGCCGCCGCCGTGCTGGTGTGCGGCTGCATCGCGGTCGCCGTGCTGGTCCGGGGGCGGCTGGGCTCCCGGTTGCTGCTCGCCGCAGGGGTGGTGGTCGTGGTCGGTGTCGCAGCGGTCACCGTCCCGGTGCTCGTCGTCCGGGGATCGGTGCCGGGCGACTGGTCGGTCGCCGCGTGTGACGTCGGGCAGGGGGACGGCGTGCTGCTCCGTGGCGACGATGCCGTCGCGCTGGTGGACACCGGCGACGACGAGGAACGGCTCCGGGCGTGTCTGGACCTGCTGGGGGTCACCCGGATCGACCTGCTCGTCCTGACGCACTTCGACCGTGACCACGTCGGCGCGGTGAACGCTGTGGTCGGCACCGTCGACACCGCGTTGGTCGGACCCGTGGGCCGCGAGTCGGACGAGCGGGTGGTCGACGACCTCCGGCGTGCCGGTGTCGACGTCCGGACGGCGGACGACCGGGTCTCCGGCACCCTCGGGCCGCTCACCTGGCGCGTGGTGTGGCCCCCGGGCGACGACCGTGCCGCCGGCAACGACGCGAGCATCGTGCTGGTCACGGGGCCGGCCGACGGAGACTCATGTGCGGCGTGCCTGACCGGGGTCTTCCTCGGCGACCTGGGGGAGTCGTCGCAACGTCGGCTGCGCAACGCCGGTGGTCTGCCGGCGGGGCCGATCGACGTCGTGAAGGTGGCGCACCACGGCTCCGCGGACCAGGACCCGCAGCTCTACCGAGGGCTCGCTGCGCGGGTCGGACTCATCGGGGTCGGCGCGGACAACACCTACGGGCATCCGACGCCGTCCGCGCTCGGCATGCTCGAGACCGCGGGCACGCTGCCGCTCCGCACCGACGAGCGCGGCACCGTGGTGCTCGCCCGCTCCGGCAGCGACGAGGTGCGGGTGTGGACGGAGCGCTCGTCGTCGGCGGCCGCCCGTAGGATCGTCGGTGCACCACTCGACCCGGCACCGTCCGGGCCGGCACCACCGGAAGGACCACATGGCCGCCAAGAAGCCCGCGCGCGCCGCAGCAAAGATCGACCAGGTGCCCTGGTCGGGGATCCGTCCGGCACCCGTCGTGCTCATCACCGGGCCCGAAGCATTCCTCGCCGACCGTGCCCGCGGTGTGCTGAAGGACCTGCTGCAGGGCGAGGACCCCGCGCTCGAGGTGCACGACCTCGAAGCCGACCAGTACGCCCCCGGGCTCCTCGCCACCCTCGCCAGCCCGTCGCTGTTCGGCGAGCCGCGACTCGTGCAGGTCACGAACGTCGAGAAGTGCACCGACGCCTTCATCACCGAGACGATCTCGTACCTGCAGGCCCCCGCCGACGACGTCACCCTGGTGCTCCGGCACGGGGGTGGCGTGCGCGGCAAGAAGCTCCTCGACACGATCCGCAGCGGTGTCGGCGGCGGGGTCGAGGTGCTGTGCGACGAGCTCAAGCGCGAGACCGACCGCATCGACTTCGTGAACGCCGAGTTCCGCGCCGCACGACGCCGGATCGCGCCCTCCGCCGTCCGGACCCTGGTGACCGCGTTCGCCGACGACCTCGCCGAACTCGCCGCCGCGTGCCGACAGCTCCTGGCGGACGAGGCCGAGGAGATCACCGACAAGGTCGTCGACAAGTACTACGGCGGTCGCGTCGAGACGAACGCGTTCAAGGTCGCCGACATCGCCCTCGCGGGTCGGTCGGCACCGGCGATCGTCGAGCTGCGGCACGCCCTGGCCACCGGCGAGGCACCCGTGCCGATCGTCGCCGCGTTCGCGAGCAAGATCCGCACGATGGCGAAGGTCAGCGCCTTCCGGGGCCCGAGCGGGCAGGCGGCCTCGGCGCTCGGCATGGCGCCGTGGCAGGTGCAGCGCGCGCAGCGTGACGTCGCCGGCTGGAGCGAGTCCGGGCTGGCGAACGCGATCATCAGCATCGCCGAGGCGGACACCGCGGTGAAGGGTGGGTCACGCGACGCGCACTATGCGCTCGAGGTCATGGTCCGCACCATCGCCCGACGCGGCGAGCCCCGCTGAGGCGAGTCGGGTCTCCCGGCCGTCCCGGCCGTCCCGCGTCGTCGAGTGAGCAGAAGACGACGTGTGATCCCCGGTGACCCGTCGTCTTCTGCTCACTCGAGAGCCCACGCAGCCCACGCAGCCCACGCAGCCCACACAGCCCACACACGACGAAGGCCCCGCACCAACGGTGCGGGGCCTTCGGACCAGAAGGGTCAGGACGTCAGAGCGACGAGACCTTCTTCGCGATGGCCGACTTGCGGTTCGCGGCCTGGTTCTTGTGGATGACACCCTTGCTCACGGCCTTGTCGAGCTTCTTCGACGCGAGGGCCAGGGCGGCAACGGCCTTGTCCTTGTCACCGGCGGCGACGGCGTCGTTGGCACGACGGATGTGCGTCTTGAGCTCCGACTTGTAGGCCTTGTTGCGCTCGGTGGCCTTGAGGTTGGTCTTGATGCGCTTGATCTGCGACTTGATGTTCGCCATGAATTGCTCCTGCTCGTCTCGTACGGGTGGGCGCGACCGCAGGGTAGAGGGGCCCTTGGTCGCATCGCGTTCCACCCGTGGGCGGGGAACGCGGAAGCCAGCCACCAACACTACCAGGCAAGCGGGCTGCCACCAAAGCACGAAACACCGCCGGATCGGCGGAAGCCCGCGGTCGACCGCGCCGAAACCCCTCGGCAACACGCACCGGATACCGTGACGGACATGCCCTCCCTCGCACCGCGCATCGACACCGTGCCCGCCTCCGGCATCCGGAGGGTCTTCGAGCAGGCGGCCCTGCTGCAGTCGAGCGGCACGGACGTCACGATGCTCGTGATCGGTGAGCCGGACGTCCCGGTGGCGCCGCACATCGGTGAGGCGGCCCGTCGCGCCTGGACCGAGGACCGCACCGGGTACACGCCGAACGGCGGGATCGCGCCCCTCCGCGAAGCCGTCCGCGACAAGCTCCGCCGTGAGAACCGGATCGAGGCCGACCTCGAGCAGATCTGGATGACGATCGGTGCGACCCAGGCGCTCTTCCAGGCGATGACGCTGACCCTGAGCCCGGGTGACGAGGTGCTCGTGCCGGACCCCGGCTACACGACCTTCACGATGAACGCCCAGATCATCGGTGCGACCCCGGTGCCGTACCGGCTGGAGCCGCAGCACGGGTTCGAACCCGACCTGCAGGCCCTCGAGGCGAGCGTCACCGAACGCACCCGGGTACTGATCGTCAACTCGCCGTCGAACCCGCTCGGCTCGGTCTTCGGCGAGGAGACCCTCCGTGCGCTCCTGGCCTTCGCGAAGCGGCACGACCTCTGGGTCATCAGCGACGAGGTCTACGAGTACTTCACCTACGGCACCCGCCACGTGAGCCTGGCGGCGCTCGACGAGGACGACCGCGTGTTCTCGGCGTTCTCATTGAGCAAGACGTACGCCATGACCGGCGTCCGCGTCGGCTACCTCGTCACGCCGAAGGGGCTCGGCGCGACGATGCGGACCACGCAGGAGGCCATGATCAGCTGCGTCGCCGAACCCGACCAGTACGCGGCCCTCGCGGCGATCGTGGGGGACCACTCGGCGGTGCGCGACGCTCGGGAGCACTACCGCGCGAACCTCGAGGTCGCGAAGGCGACGCTCGACGCCGCCGGAATCCGGTACCTCGACCCGCGCGGGGCGTTCTACCTGTGGGTCGACATGTCGCACGCGTCCGACGGGGACATCGCCGAGTGGGCGCTCGGGTTCCTGCAGCGCGAGCGGGTCGCCGTCGCACCGGGCAGCGCCTTCGGACGCACCGGCGAGGGGTGGATCCGCGTGTGCCTCGCAGCCACCGCGGACGACCTCCGGCGCGGCCTGGGTGCCCTGCCGGCTCCGGCGCACGCGACGGTCTGACCGGCGGCCGACGCCCGCCTCGTCGACCGGACCACGGCCCTGGAGGCACGGCCCGCGTCCGTCAGGCACGTGGCGGACGCGCGCCGTGCCTCCAGGGCGGGTGAAGCGTGGGAGACTGTTGCGACCGTCCGACCCACCTGAGGAACCGTGAGCCCACAAGCATCCGCTCCGCTGGAGCCCGCAGCGACCCCGGCAGACGCGATCCGCAACTTCTGCATCATCGCGCACATCGACCACGGCAAGTCGACGCTGGCCGACCGCATGCTCTCGATCACCGGCATCGTGGAGGACCGTGCGATGCGTGCGCAGTACCTCGACCGCATGGACATCGAGCGCGAGCGCGGCATCACGATCAAGTCGCAGGCCGTGCGCATGCCGTGGGAACTCGACGGTGAGACCTTCGCGCTGAACATGATCGACACCCCCGGGCACGTCGACTTCTCGTACGAGGTCTCGCGCTCCCTGGCGGCGTGCGAGGGAGCGATCCTGCTCGTCGACGCCGCCCAGGGCATCGAGGCGCAGACGCTCGCGAACCTGTACCTGGCGCTCGAGAACGACCTCGAGATCATCCCGGTCCTCAACAAGATCGACCTCCCGGCGGCCGAACCGGACAAGTACGCGGCCGAGCTCGCGCAGCTCATCGGTGGCAAGCCGGAGGACGTCCTCCGGGTGTCCGGCAAGACCGGCGTCGGGGTGCCCGAGCTCCTCGACCTGGTGGTCCGTCGCGTGCCGGCCCCCGTCGGCGACGCCGAGGCAGCGCCCCGCGCGATGATCTTCGACTCGGTCTACGACAGCTACCGCGGCGTCGTCACCTACGTCCGCATGATCGACGGCACCATCTCGCCCCGCGAGAAGGTCCAGATGATGTCGACCAAGTCGACGCACGAGATCCTGGAGATCGGGGTCTCGAGCCCGGAGCCGAAGCCCACGAAGGGTCTGTCCGTCGGCGAGGTCGGCTACCTGATCACCGGCGTGAAGGACGTCCGCCAGTCCAAGGTCGGCGACACCGTCACGAGCGCGCAGAAGCCCGCGACCCAGGCGCTGCCCGGCTACACGGACCCGAAGCCGATGGTGTTCTCGGGCCTGTACCCGATCGACGGCAGCGACTACCCGGTGCTCCGCGAAGCGCTCGACAAGCTGAAGCTCTCCGACGCCGCACTGGTCTACGAGCCGGAGACCTCGGTCGCGCTCGGCTTCGGGTTCCGCTGCGGGTTCCTCGGGCTGCTGCACCTCGAGATCATCACCGAGCGGCTGTCCCGCGAGTTCGGTCTCGACCTCATCACGACGGCCCCGAGCGTGATCTACGAGGTCACGACCGAGGACAACTCCGTGACCGAGGTCACGAACCCCTCGGAGTTCCCGACCGGGCGCATCGTCGAGGTCCGCGAGCCGATGGTCCGCGCCGCGATCCTGGCCCCGAAGGACTACGTCGGCGCGATCATGGAGCTGTGCCAGCAGCGCCGCGGCTCCCTGCTCGGCATGGAGTACCTCGGCGAGGACCGCGTCGAGATCCGCTACGAGATGCCCCTCGGCGAGATCGTCTTCGACTTCTTCGACCAGCTGAAGAGCAAGACCCAGGGCTACGCGTCGCTCGACTACGAGCCCACCGGCGACCAGGCCGCCGACCTCGTCAAGGTCGACATCCTGCTGCAGGGGGACCAGGTCGACGCCTTCAGCGCGATCGTGCACCGCGACAAGGCGTACGCCTACGGCACGCTCATGACCGAGCGGCTGCGCAAGCTCATCCCGCGCCAGCAGTTCGAGGTGCCGATCCAGGCTGCCATCGGCGCCCGCATCATCGCCCGCGAGAGCATCCGCGCGATGCGCAAGGACGTCCTGGCGAAGTGCTACGGCGGCGACATCACCCGCAAGCGCAAGCTCCTCGAGAAGCAGAAGGAGGGCAAGAAGCGCATGAAGACCATCGGTCGGGTCGAGGTCCCGCAGGAAGCCTTCATCGCGGCGCTCTCCGGCGACGTCGAAGAGAAGAAGAAGTAGCGCCGGGCGCTCAGCGCGTTTCGCGCTGAGCGACCGCTCACGCACTGCGACCGACGTGATCTGTCGGTGAGCGCGAAAGCTCGGTGCGGGTCAGTCGGTACGGCGGGCGCGAGCACGCAGGGCGGCCAGGCAGAGGGCCGGGAGGCTCGCTGCGGCCAGTCCCGCCAGTGCGGTCCGCAGGATGGCCCAGTGGGCAGCCGCGTCGAAGTCGGTCTGCTCGCCGGAGGCCACCCCGGCGACCACGGCGCCGACGACCATCGCGAGCGTCACGACCGCGAGGACCAGCGGCAGCCGACGACCGCGCTCACGCCGGACCGCCGACACCAGTGCCGCACCGAAGAGCAGCACCCCGGCGCCGGCGCAGCTCGCCCCGACGGCGGCGATGACGTTCGCGGTGTCGAAGCCGTTCCACGCCTCCGGAGCGAGCGCGACGGTGGCGTACCGGGCGGGTGACGCCGCGGCCGACGTGGTCACGTCCACCAGCACCCGGGCGGTCGCCGCCACGCCGAACGCGACGAGCGCGAGCACGGCGAGGACGGCGGTCCGGCGGTCGACGGACCGCGGACGGACGGGGGTGGGGCGGGGCACCTGCTGACGATAGCCC
>NZ_QKSE01000018.1:0-88413 GCF_003234595.1 Curtobacterium sp. MCPF17_051
CCCCCACAGCCGCACCCGCCTTCCCGACGACACCACCCGCTCCCCTTCCCCCAGCACCGCCCCCTGCACCCGTCCATCCACCCGAAACGGAACCCGACATGTCGCAGCAGCACAGCGAGCTCTCCGCACAGCAGCAGCTCGAGGCCTACGGCTACAAGCAGGAGCTCAAGCGCTCCGTCTCCACCACCGACCTGCTCATCTACGGCCTGGTCTTCATGGTCCCGATCGCCCCGTGGGCGATCTTCGGGACCGTCTACAACGCCTCCAGCGGCATGGTGCCGCTGGTGTACCTCGTCGGCCTCGTCGCGATGATCTTCACCGCCCTGGCCTACGCGCAGATGGCGAAGTCGATCCCCCTCGCCGGCAGCGTGTTCTCGTACGTCGGCCGCGGCATCCACCCCACCGCCGGGTTCTTCGCCGGCTGGGCGATCCTGCTCGACTACCTGCTCGTCCCGACGCTGCTCTACGTGTTCGCCGCGGAGAGCATGGTCGGCATCTTCCCGGGCACGCCCCGCTGGCTGTGGGCGCTCGTGTTCGTCGCGATCAACACCGTCATCAACCTGGCGGGGGTGTCCTCGCTCAAGCTCGCGAACCGCATCTTCCTGCTCATCGAGCTCGTCTTCGTCGCGATCTTCGTCGTCATCGCGATCGTCGCACTGACCGGCGGCACGATCCCCGACGCGTCCTTCGGCACCGAGCAGATCTGGGACCCGGCCAAGGTGTCGGCGCCGCTCATCGCCTCGGCCCTGTCGATCGCGGTGCTGAGCTTCCTGGGCTTCGACGGCATCTCGACGCTGTCCGAGGAGTCCACCGGCCGTCGTGGCGGAGCCGGCACGGCGATGATCCTGGCGCTCGTCATCGTGGCGTTCCTGTTCATCCTGCAGACCTGGCTCGCATCCGCCCTGGCCGCGGGGCGGGACTCGTTCTCGGACAGCGAGGCCGGCAACGCCTTCTTCACCATCGTCGAGCAGGCCTCGTCGAGCGGCTGGGCGACCGCGTTCTTCGCCGTCAACGTGCTCGCCGTCGGCATCGCGAACGCCATGGCCGCACAGGCCGCGACGAGCCGTCTGCTCTTCTCGATGAGCCGCGACCGTCAGCTGCCCGCGTTCCTGCACAAGCTCAACGGGCGCCAGGTGCCGCAGAACGCGATCATCGTCGTCTCGGTGCTCTCCGCGATCCTGGTGCTGTTCTTCGTCGGGCAGATCGACACGATCTCGTCGCTCGTGAACTTCGGCGCGCTGTTCGGCTTCATGCTCCTGCACGTGTCCGTCTTCGTGCACCACGTCGTCAAGGGGAAGTCGCGCAACTGGCTGCTGCACCTGGTCGTGCCGCTGGTCGGGTTCCTGATCATCGGGTACGTCCTGCTGAACGCCGCGGTCGAGGCGAAGGTCGGCGGGATCATCTGGCTGATCGTCGGCGCGGCCGTGTTCCTGTACTACCGACGCACCGGCCGTTCCACCGAGGTCGGCTCCGAAGCAGAACCGACGACGGAGGACGCACGATGACCCCGGACCACTTCCTGCCGAACACCCTCGGCCGCCCCGGGTTCTCGGCCGACCGGGAGCCCGTGCTGCGGGTCCGCCCCGGCACCGGCGATACCATCGGCTTCGAGACCACCGACGCCGTCTACGCCGAACTCGACCAGCACCACGACATGGCGCAGCTGCAGGCGCCGATCAACCCGGTGACCGGCCCGGTGTTCGTCGAGGGGGCAGAACCCGGCGACACCCTCGTGGTGACCATCCACGCCATCGAGCTGACCACGCACGGCTGGTCGGTGTCCCTGCCCGGCTCCGGGGCCCTGCAGCACGTGATGGGCGACCGGGTCTTCGCCCGCCGCTGCCCGATCTCGGACGGCACGGTGCAGGTGTCCGAGCGGCACCGGTTCCCCGTCCGGCCGATGATCGGGTGCATCGGGACGGCCCCGGCCGAGGGTGAGAACTCGACGATCATGCCGGCCTACCCGGAGGGCGGCAACATGGACGTCACCGAGGCCCGCCCCGGCTCGAGCGTGTCCCTGCCCGTCCGGGTCCCCGGTGCGCTGCTGTCGATCGGCGACATCCACGCACTCATGGCCGAGGGCGAGTCGTCGTTCGTCGCCATCGAGGCCCAGGGCACCGCGATCGTCTCCGTCGACCTGGTGAAGGGCGGCCCGGTGCTCCGCGCACCCCGCATCGAGACCGCCGACGACTGGCTGTTCGTCGGCCTCGGCGACCCCGTGCAGGAGAGCGTCCGGCGCGGGTACGAGGACGCCTTCGCGTTCCTCGTCGACGAGCACGGCTGGACCGCCGAGGACGCCTACGCGGTGCTCAGCGCGGTCGGTGACTCGAAGCTCGGCGGGCCGACCGGCTCCACCGCCCCGGACCCGCTGCACCCCTTCGCCGCCGTCGGCGCGGTCACCCTGCACCGGGTGCCGAAGGCGGTGCTGTGAGGGTTCGCTGGGGGTGACGAGCCCTTCGTGAGCACGGAGTGCCGGGAACCTGCACAGGCGTGTGCACGATGATGGGCGCATGCACGACACCATCCGCTACGTCGCGATCGGCGACAGCTTCTCGGAGGGCATCGGCGACGCCGGACCCGCTCCGTTCCCCGGCTGGACCGGACGACTCGCGAGCGCGATGGCGGGAGCCTCGGACGCCGACGTCTCGTACGCGAACCTCGCGGTGCGCGGCCGACTGCTCGCCGGGGTCCTCGACGGCCAGCTCGGGGCCGCACTCGCGCTCGACCCGGCGCCGACCCTGATCACCTTCTGCGCCGGCGGGAACGACCTGCTGCGCCCGCGCTTCGACGTGGACGCGCTCATCGGGCAGGTCGAGGCAGCCGCCGACCGCGTCGAGGCCACCGGGGCACGCCTGGCGCTCCTCAGCCCGGCCGACCCGAGCGCCCGCCTGCCCCTCGGCTCCCTCATCAACCGCCGCGGTGACGCCTGGGCCGAAGCGCTCGGCACGCTCGCCCGACGCCGCGGCCTGCCGTTCGTCGACGTCTCGCGCGACCCGCACCTCGGCCGTGCGGAGTTCTGGTCGGACGACCGGCTGCACATGAACGCCACCGGGCACCAGCGCGTCGCGGACCTGGCGCTGCACGCGGTCCTCGACGGCCCCGCGCCGGTCGAGCCCGCGGACGCCGGTGCCGCCCGGGCCCGCCTGGGCGAGGAACTCCGCTACTACCGCGAGTACGTCCTGCCGTGGGTGCAGCGTCGGATCACCCGCACGTCGTCGGGCGACGGGCGCTCGGCGACCCACCCCACGTGGACGCCGGTGCGCAGGCAGGACGCGTAGCCAGCGTCAGCCCGCGACGTACACGCGGGTGGTGACCCCGCTCAGCGCGTGCGCGAACTCGTCGCCCGTCGCCACGAAGCCGCCCGCCTCGTACAGCCGCACCGCCCGGTCGTTGTCGCCGAGCACGTGCAGCACGACGCGTGGGTGCCCGGCAGCACGGGCATCGTGCACCGCCTCGGACAGCAGCGACCGTCCGACCCCGCGGGCCTGCACCCCTGGGCGCACCGCGAGCAACGACAGGTAGGCGGCGTCCGCCGGGTCCGTCGACCGCCCGGTGCCGGGCGCCGTCACGAGCACGAAGCCGTCGACCGCACCGTCCGGGCCGGGAGCCACCAACCAGGCGACGTGCTCCGCGGCGAACTTCTGCCGCGCACGCTCCCGCACCGCCGGGTCCTCGGCGGCGCCGTCACGCGCGGCCACGGCCGCGGCCCACAGGTCGATGCAGGTGTCGGTCTCGTCCGGGGTCGCAGGACGCACGACCACGGAGGACTCGATCACCCGATCAGCCTACGACCGCCCGGCTCCCGATCCTGAACGACGCCCCACGGTGCTCGTCGGGCAGCCGGTCCCCGCGGCCGTGCAGCTTCTGGCGGAGCGACCCCGACCCGTACTCCTCCGGGTAGGCCCCACGGGCACGGAGCTCCGGGATCACGAACTCGATGACGTCCTCCCACGTGCCCGGGGTCACCGCGTACGCCAGGTTGAAGCCGTCGACGTCGGTCAGCTCCTGGATCTCCTGCAGCCGGTCGGCGATGGTCGCTCCCCCGCCGACCGCCACCGGGCCGAGTCCACCGATCGCCGTCTGCCGCGCCAGGTCACGGATCGTCCACTTCGACCCGTCCTCCCCCGTCGCCGCCGCGATGTTCGCCGCCGCCGACTGGATCGCGTTCGACTCGACGTCACCGAGGGGCTGGTCCGGGTCCCACTGCGACAGGTCGACCCCCATCCAGCCGGAGTTGAGCACCAGCGCACCGAGCTCCGACGCGTACGACAGGTAGTCCTCGTACTTCGCCTGGGCCAGCTCGTCGGTGGCGTCCGTGATCACGGTGAGCAGCGTGTAGACGCGGGCGGCGTACCGGTCGCGACCAGCTGCCTCCAGGGCGTCCCGGACCTTCGCGACGGTCGACGCGAGCTGCTCGACGGTCGGTGCGCCCACGAAGACCGCTTCCGCGTTCTCAGCGGCGAAGCGGATGCCGCGCGGCGACGCGCCCGCCTGGTAGATGACGGGCGTGCGCTGCACGGACGGCTCGGACAGGTGGATGCCCGGCACGTCGAAGTGCGTGCCGTGGTGCTCGATCGGGTGCACCTTCGCCGGGTCCGTGAAGACCCCCGCTTCGCGGTCGGCGACGACGGCGTCGTCCTCCCACGAGCCCTCCCACAGCTTGTAGAGGACCTCGAGGTACTCGTCCGCCACGTCGTACCGGTCGTCGTGCGACAGCTGGTCGGTCTGGCCCATGTTCCGCGCGGCACTCGGCAGGTACCCGGTGACGACGTTCCAGCCGACCCGGCCCTTGGTCAGGTGGTCGAGCGTCGACATGCGTCGGGCGAACGGGTACGGGTGCTCGTACGCGGTGCCCGCCGTGATGCCGAAGCCCAGGTGCTCCGTCACCGACGCCATCGCCGACACGAGCAGGATCGGGTCATTCACGGGCACCTGCGACCCGGTGCGGAGCGCGGCCTCGTTCGAGCCGCCGTACACGTCGTACGTGCCCAGGACGTCGGCGATGAAGATGCCGTCGAACGCACCCCGCTCGAGCGTCTTCGCCAGGTCCGTCCAGTAGGTCAGATCGCGGTAGTCCCGCGACCGGTCACGCGGGTGCCGCCACAGCCCGGAGGACTGGTGCGCGACGCAGTTCATGTCGAACGCGTTGAAGCGGATCTGCCGGTGCTCGCTGCTGGTGGTCACGGGTCGAGACGCTACGTCGGACACCCCGGACCGTCACGGATCGTGACGAAGCGTGACGGTCGGCTCCGGCATCGGCCTGGAGGCCCGCCCCGCGCCCGGCGCGCCGCCCGCGCCGGGCGCGTGGCTCGTTCCAGGGCTCAGGCGCGGTCGTGGAGCGTGACGTGGTAACCGTCGGGGTCGGCGAACGTGAACGTCCGACCGAAGGGACCGTCGATCGGCGCCGAGACGATGCGGTGCCCGTCGGCGACCAGCGCGTCGTGGATCGCCTGCACGTCCGTCGCGTGCAGCCAGATCGCGACGCCGAGGCCGGGCTGCGCCACCGCGTCGAGGTCCGTGCCGGGTACCAGGTCGCGCAGGGCGAAGGCGATCGGCGTGGTCTCGAACACGACGGCGTGCGGCGGGCCGGCCTGCGAGCGGACGAGGCCGAGGTACCGCTCGTAGAACGCCTGTGAGGCATCGAGGTCGCGGGTCTGCAGTGAGATGAAGTCGGGGCCGGTGACGGGCATTGGTGCACTCCTTGATCTTTGTGTCAGTTTTCTGACACACGGCAAACCTATGTCAGACTGCTGACATGCGTCAAGACGACACCGGCATCCACCTCGAGACGTCGATCGGCTACCTGCTCAAGGAGACCGCCAGCGCCCTCCGTGCGTCGATGGAGGCCGTGCTGCGCCCGCTCGGCATGACGGTGACGCACTACTCCTGCCTCGAACTGCTCGCACAGCGCCCCGGCCTGTCGAACTCCGAACTCGCGCGGGGCACCTTCGTCACCCGGCAGTCGATGAACGTGTTGCTGCAGACCCTGGAGCGGGACGGTTTCGTCACCCGCGCCACCGAGCCGTCGGTCGGCAAGGCGCTCCCCACGCAGCTCACCGACAGCGGGCGTCGGAGCCTGGCGCAGGCGAGTGCGGCGATCCGCGGTGTCGAACAGCGGATGCTCGCCGATCTGACCACCGACCAGCAGACCGAGGCCCGCCAGATCCTGCGGAGCATGGTCGCATCGCTCCGTAGTGAGACCTGAGCGCTCGCGGTGTTCGTAGGCTGGGCGGATGGACGTCGCTCTGCGGGACAGCACCCCCGAGGACCTCGAGTGGCTCGTCGAGCTCCGGGCCGTGGTGCTGCGCGACGACCTGACGCGGCTCGGGGTGTTCGACGAGCTGCGCGTCCGACAGCGCCTCCGCGACGCGTTCCGGCCGCGACTGACCCGCATCGTCGTGGTCGACGGCCGCGACGTCGGGTCGATCACCGTGCGGGACGAGGACGACGTCCGCTGGGTCGAGCACTTCTACCTCGTGCCCGAGGTCCAGGGCCGTGGAGTCGGGTCGACCGTGCTGCACGCCGTCCTCGACGAGCCCCACGACGGCCCGACGCGGCTCAACGTGCTGGTGGGCAGCCCCGCCCGTCGGCTCTACGAACGACACGGCTTCGTGCTCGACACCGATGACGGCGTCGACGTCTTCATGACGCTGCGCGCGGCCGATCGAGCACCCCACGAAGTGCACTGAGCTGCTCGTCGACGACGTCGGCCATCCGGCGCTCGGCCGGTCCGGTGACCCAGGCCTCGAGGGCCAGGTGGAACAGCATCACGCACGTCTCGGCGATCACCGCCGCCTCGGACGGATCGAGCCCGCGAACGACGAAGGCTTCGCGCGCCGCGTCCGTCAGGTCGGCACGCTTCCGGGCGTCGCGCTCCCGGAGTGACGGCTCGGACAGCACCACCCGCCGCACCGCACCGACCTCGTCGTGACGCCCCTCGAACCGCTCGTCGGCGACCTGCCGGAGGCCGTGCACGACGATGTCGAGCGGGTTGATCCCGGCCGGCGCTCCCTCGATGGCGGCCCGGGCGAGGTCGGGGATCTCGTCGCCGGCGAAGATCACCTCGCGCTTGTCGGCGAA
Source organism: Curtobacterium sp. MCPF17_051 (assembly GCF_003234595.1). Lineage (NCBI taxonomy): Bacteria > Bacillati > Actinomycetota > Actinomycetes > Micrococcales > Microbacteriaceae > Curtobacterium > Curtobacterium sp. MCPF17_051. Next base: position 7,081 of record NZ_QKSE01000018.1, read on the forward strand.
GTACCGGAAGAAGGTGCGGGTCGTCAGGCCGGCCCGTGCGGTGATCTGCGGCACGGTCGTCGCCTGGTAGCCCTGCTCGGCGAAGAGCTCGAACGCCGCTCGTTCGAGTCGCCCTCGGGCATCCGGAGACCAACGCATGGGGCAAGACTACTGGTGATGACACGTCGTGTCATGATTGACTGGGTGATGACACGCCGTGTCATGATCCACTTCGAGCAAGAGATCGGGACACCATGTCGTCATCGGGCAACGCAGCACTCTGGACCACGTCGACCGGGCGGTTCGCCGTCGGGCCCGCCACGGCCCCCCAGCCCGGCCCCGGCGAACTCGTCGTCCGCGCCGAGGCCGTCGCCGTCAACCCGGTCGACGCCGTCGGCGGGCTCTTCCGGCACCTGGTGTACCCGAAGCTGCGGTTCCCCGCGGTCCTCGGCTCGGACGTCGCCGGCACCGTGATCGCGATCGGCCCCGGCGTCGAGCGGTTCCGTGTGGGCGACCGGGTCGTCGGGCACGCGGCGGGGCAGGAGCAGCACCGGAACAGCGCTGCCGAAGGCGCCTTCCAGCACCAGGTCCTGCTGCTCGAACGCGTGACGACCTCGGTGCCGGATGATCTGCCGGCCGAGCAGGCAGCGGTCCTGCCACTCGCCGTCTCGACCGCCGCCGCAGGCCTGTTCGAGCCGGACCAACTCGCGCTGTCGCTCCCGACCGCAGACACCGCCGAGCGCAACGGGGTCGTCCTGGTGTGGGGCGCGTCCACGAGCGTCGGCGCCAACGCCGTCCAGCTCGCCCGGGCCGCCGGGTACGCCGTGATCGGCACCGCATCGCCGAAGAACCATGGGTTCGTGCAGGACCTCGGGGCCGAAGCCGTGTTCGACTACCGCGACGACGGTGCCGCACGCCGCATCCTCGAGACACTCGCCGACCGGGAGCTCGCCGGCACCATCGCCTTCGGCCAGGGCTCGCTGACCCGCACGCTCCCGATCGTCCGGGCAGCCACCGGCTCCGGCCGACTCGCATCGGCCTACCCGACGCCGGTGACGACGATCCGTGCACGTCTCGAGCGTCGACGCGGGGTCAACATCACCGCGATCTGGGGTGGCCGTCCGACTGAGTCCGAGGTCGGCCCCGCGATCTACCGCGACTTCCTGCCCGAGGCGCTCCGCACCGGTCGGTACCGAGCGACGCCGACCGCATCCGTCGTCGGATCGGGGCTCGCCGCGATCCCGGACGCCCTCGCCGAGCTCCGCGCGGGTGTCTCCGCCCGGAAGCTCGTCGTGACGCTCCCCTGAGCCGGTAGCGTCAGCGACGTGACCGGTTCCGACGAGCAAGACGACGAGACGTTCGAGATCATGATGTCGGGCGGTGCCACGCCGCGGGGGCACCTGCAGGACCCGAGCGCCGTAACGCTGCACCTGGACCCGCGGCTCCTCGGCGACACCGCCAGGGGCAAGGAGATGTTCGCACTGGCGATCGACCAGCAGCACACCGCACTGTCCGACTACGCCACCGCCATCGAGGCCGCCGACGGTGACGTGACGGCCCCGGCCGTGCAGGACGCCGCGACCGCGCTGCACCAGGCGCTCCACTTCCTGCCGATCGCTCACACCGCGTACACGGGTGTCGGCTTCCCCACGGCGCGCGTCGGGGACGGCCCACGGCCGACCTCGCTGCGACCGCAACGCGGCGAGCGCGGCCTCGGCGTCCACCCGGACATGCTCACGGCGATCCACGGGGACACCTCGCAGCGCTGGGAGCTCGCGTGCGAAGAAGACCTCCCCCTCGCCGTCGAGATCACCCTGGCGACCGACCCGGACGAGAACGTGCGGTCCGTCTTCCTTATGGCGACGAGGTCACGAACCGTCGTCCTGCTCATGGAACAGCGAGAGACCGACCCGGGCGTCCTCGAACAGCTCGCCCAGCAGGGCTACGCGAGCCCCGAACGGAAGTTCCCCCTGCCGCTCGCCGATCTCGTTCCCCGAGAGCTGGACGGCCTCTACGAACTCCTCGGTCTCGACGACCAGGCCGTCGCGCTCGCGAAGTCCCGCTGGGCACGGGCGCAGGAACGCGACGAGCGCATCACCGTCGGCGACGCGCTCCGCGAGATCGGCGTCTTCGCCTGATCGCTACTCCGTAGCGAGCGACTTCGCGTACCAGCGGTCGGAGTACGGGTCGTCGCTGAACGGCGGGACCCGGACGAAGCCGAGCCGTTCGTAGAGCGCACAGGCCTCGGCGAGCCCGGCCCGCGTGCCCAGCCGCAACGACGTGATACCGCGTCCGCGGCAGACGTCCTCGACGTGGCGCAGGAGCCCCGAACCGACGCCTCGGCCTCGGTGCTCCGGCAGCGTGAACACCTTCGTCAGCTCGCCGACGACGCCCACGAAGCGCACGCCGGCGCAACCGACCACGGCTCCCCCGTCGGCGGCGACGAGGAACACCCCCGAGTCCCCATGCAGGTCGTCGTACGGCTCCTCGTCGAGTGCCCGGTCGACCTCGGCCGACGTCGCCGCCCGCCCGTACCACCGCGACGCGACCTCCGTCAGGTAGTCCCGCACGATCACGTCGGATCCCGCCGAGCCGGGATGCGCTGTCTCGACGATCATGTGGTCCATCCTCGTGCTCGTGCTCGTGACCGCCATCAGTCCGCGCCGACGTCCGTCAGGATCGCCGGGACGACGACACTGCAAGGAGAAGGGAGAATCATGACCACGCTCCGCACCACCATCCTCACCGTCGGCATCGCCACGCTCCTCATCGGGGCGGCTGGCTGCGCGACAGCGTCCGGGCCGAGCGCTCCGAGCGCCACGCAGACAGCGACGGCCGTCACGCCGACGACGACCCCGACGAGCGTCCGGCCGTCATCCAGCCCGAGCGGCCCCTCGAGCTGGGTATTCGGCGACGCGTCCTTCGGTCCCGTCCAGCTCGGTGCCACGGACGCCAGCACGGTGCTGCCGGCTGCCGGCTTCTCGCGGCAGCCGTCGAGCGGCTGCCCGACGTTCTGGGAGTGGCAGTCCGCCGACCTGTCCACCCCCAGCGGGTCCGGGTACCGGATCCTGGTCACGTCCGACGACTCCGGACCCGGCGTGCGCTACATCAGCGTTGCGGGACAGGCAACCGACCCCGGAGCGTTCTCGTCGCCCGTGCTGACGTCCACGGGCATCGCGCTCGGTTCCACCGCAGACGACGTGCGCGCGGCGTACCCCGGGCTCGAGAAGACGATCGACACGTGGGAGCCACCGATCGGCGGCTACCGCGAGTACGTGGCACCGACCACGGATGGCCACTGGCTGCACTTCGACACCACGGGTGGCGCTTCCGGCGCTGAGGACATCGTGACGACGATCGTCATCAACGACACGAAGGCGGCAACGCAGGACGTCTGCCGCTGACCGTGCTGCGGACGGGAGGCGCGGGGCGGGCCCGCAACGGGCCTCCCGACTGTCCGGTGCTCGCGATCGCGAGCCGCACACGGGTCAGCGGGACGCGGTCGCCTCGCGCGCGGCGGCTTCCGCCGCGACCCACGCGAGCATGCCGCACTTGACGCGCATGACGAACTTGGAGACGCCGTGGAAGGCGACGAGGTCCTCGAGGACGTCCTCGTCGGGCTCACCGACGCCGCGCGAGCGCATCATGGTGCGGAACTCCTCGGTCAGCGCGAGGAACTCGGGCACGGTGCGGCCGACGGCCATGTCGGTGAGGACGGACGCCGAGGCCATCGAGATCGAGCAGCCGTCGCCCTGCCAGGCGAGCCCGGCGATGCGGTCGGTGCCGGGTTCGAGCCGCAGGCTGACCGTGATCTCGTCGCCGCACGTGGGGTTCCGCTCGAAGTGCGAGGCATCCGCGTCGGGCATCGCGCCGTCGCCGTGACGCGCCTTCGCGTGGTCGAGGATGACCTGCTGGTACAGGCTGTCGAGGGCGTTCACGCGGTGGCTCCGAAGTAGTCGCGGACCTCGGCGACGGCTGCGAGGAACCGGTCGACGTCGTGCTCGGTCGTGTAGACGTACGTGCTCGCACGGCTCGTGGCGACGAGACCGAGGCGGCGGTGCAGGGGCTGGGCGCAGTGGTGGCCGGAACGCACCGCGATGCCCTGCGCGTCGAGGTACTGCGAGACGTCGTGGGCGTGCACCCCGTCGACGTCGAACGACACCAGACCGGAGCGTGGGACGCCGGCGGGCGGGCCGACCACCCGGATGCCGGGCACGGCGGCGAGACCGTCGAGCATCCGGCGGGCCAGGTGTTCCTCGTGGGCGCGGACGCGTTCCATGCCGATGCCCTGCAGGTACCGGACGGCCTCGGCGAGGGCGACGGTCTGCGACACCGGCTGCGTGCCGGCCTCGAACCGCTCGGGCGCCGGCATGAACTCGGAGCCCTCCATCGTCACGGTGGTGATCATCGAGCCACCGGTCCGGAACGGCGGCAGGGCGTCGAGCAGCTCGGCACGGCCCCAGAGCACGCCGATGCCGTTCGGGCCGAGCATCTTGTGCCCGGAGAACGCGGCGAAGTCGACCCCGAGCTGCTGCACGTCGAGGGGACGGTGCGGTGCGGACTGGCAGGCGTCGAGCACGACGAGGGCGCCGCGGGCGTGGGCGAGGCCGACGACCTGCTCGACGGGGGCGATCATCCCGGTGACGTTCGAGACGTGCGAGAACGCGACGACCTTCGTGCGGTCCGTGATCAGCGCCGCGGCGTCGTCGGCGGTCCAGGTGCCGTCGTCGGCGACCGGGATCCAGCGCAGGGTGGCACCGGTGAGCGCGGCGAGCTCCTGCCACGGCACGAGGTTGGCGTGGTGTTCGGCCTCGGTCACGAGGATCTCGTCACCGACGCCCAGGCGGAAGCGCTCGGCTTGGGCACCGCCGCGGCCACGGCTGGCGTTGGCCATGCCGTACGCGACGAGGTTGAGCGCGTCGGTGGCGTTCGCGGTCCACACGACCTCGGTCGGGGCGGCGGCGCCGATGAAGCCGGCGACGGTGGCGCGGGCGTCCTCGTAGGCGTCGGTACTGAGCGCCGCGAGCGTGTGGGCCCCGCGGTGGACGGCGGCGTTGTCGTGTTCGAGGAACCGGCGCTCGGCGTCGAGGACCTGGCGCGGGCGTTCAGCCGTCGCCCCGGAGTCCAGGTACGCCAACGGCTGCCCGTTCACGTCCTGCGCGAGGATCGGGAAGTCCCGCTTGATCGCCTCGACCTCGGTCTCGGTGAGCGGCTGGTTCGGCGCCACGACTGTCACGTCTCGTCCTCCTGGTGCTGCTGTCCGGAGCAACCCGTCCATGGTGTCCGTTGTTCCCGACCACGTCCAGTCGGCACCGCGACGGCCCAGGACAACGCCGGGTCCTGGGCCGTTGCACGTCGGTCGCTACTCGTTGCCGAGCTTCTTGTCCGCAGCGTCGCGGGCACCGTCGATCTTGTCGTCGTACTTGCCGCCCGTGGCCTTCTTGACCGCGTCGGCCACGCCGCCGAGCACCTTGTCGCTGACGCCCTCGGCCTTCTCGCTCTGCAGGGCGTCCCGGACCTTGCCGTCCTTCAGGAACTCCTGGGCCTTCTTCGTGATGTCGTCGAACCCCGCCATCGGCTGCTCCTCGTCTCGGTGCGGAGCCCGTCGCTCCGTCCTGGCGCCGACAGTAGGCCGCCGGGCAGCCATCCGTACCGGGATGTTCGGGGTCCTCACACCATCTGTGCGCTGCGACGGCGGGCGAGCACGTACCCGACGGCGACCGCGCCGGACACCGCGAGCAGCGAGGGCACGAGGATGTCGGTGCCCTGCTGGGTGAACTCGACGACGAGCACCAGGGCGGTGAACGGTGCCCGCATGGTGGTGGCGAGGAAGGCCGCCGCACCGACGAACGCGAAAGCCGCCAGGCTCGGACCGTCGGCCGGCCACAGCAGCAGCCACGCTCCGCCCAGGCCACCGCCGATCGCCGACCCGATCGCGATCGAGGGCGTCAGGGTGCCGCCGACCGCACCCGCGCCGATGGTGGCCGAGGTGGTCACGGTCCGCAGGACGCCGAGCAGCAGCAGGAGGACGATCGGCGACAGGCTGGCGAACGAGGCGTCGTCGAGCGTGCTGTTCATCGCGACGAGGCCGAGGGCCCGGCCGTTGCCGAGGATCTCCGGGAACGGGATCGCGATGAGCCCGACCATCGCGAAGACCACGGGCAGCACGACGAGCAGGTGCCAGCCCTTCGGGGCGATGCCCTGCAGCCGGTTGGTCAGCTTGACGAACCCGACCCCGGCGAGCCCCAGCACCGGCCCCACGACGACCGCCCAGACGAGCAGCGACGGCGACAGGTGCATCGCGGGCACGTGGTACAGCACCTCGTCCGGGATCACGAGCCGGGCGGTGATGGCGGCGACGGCACTCGTGGCGAAGGCGGGCAGGGCGGTCGCGAAGCTGATCTCGCCGAGCAGGACCTCGACCGCGAACAGCGCACCGCCGAGGGGCACGTCGTAGACGGCGGCGAGGCCGGCCGCGGCCCCGCAGGCGACGAGGATCTTCGTCTCGCGTGCGGTCAGCCCCGCACGACGGGTGACGAGTTGGGCCAGCCAGGCCCCGACCTCACGCGGCGCGACCTCTTTGCCGATGGACGCGCCGAGCCCCACGGCCAGGATCTGGACGCCGGCGTTCGCGAGCGTCGCCAGGGCCGGCATCCGCTTGCCGTCGACGGCCGCGGTGACCGAGACGATCGAGCGCCCCCACCGACGGAGCGCCCACCAGGCGAACCCGGTCAGGACGCCGGCCGCCGTGAGCGCGAGGAACCGGTTCAGCCCGGACGATGCGTCGGCCGCCTCGAGGTGCCCGCCGAACCCGTAGCCGAAGGCGACGAACTGGATGAGCTGGAGCGCGAGCCAGACCGCGATGCCGGCGATGCCGCCGGAGACGCCCACCAGGGCGGTGACGACCGCGAGCTTGAGGGCCCAGACCGGGGTCGCGTGTCCGGAGTGCGGCATGACCGGAAGCCTAACGGGCTGCACGCACCCGATGACGGACGGCGACGGGGCCGCCGGACGCGGGGCGGGCCTCCAGGCCGGGCACCCCGAGCACCCGTCGTCAGACGGCCGTCACCCGGAACGGCACCACGCAGTCGGCCGGCATGAGCGGCGGCTGCAGGCCGACGGTGCCGAGCACCCGTCCGCTGAACATCCGCGGGCCGGACCACCAGTCCGGTCGCACCAGGTCGTGGCCGTCGCCGATGACCACGGGGTCGACGCGGTACGCCGTGTCGGGGTCGAGGTCGCGGAAGGTGACCCGGCCGGTGCCGGAGACCTCGGAGCGGCCGATGCTGGCGAGGAAGAAGACGGCCTGCTGCCGGTCCGGCGCGACCGTGCCGTACACGAGCCGCGCGTCGTCGACCTCGTCCGACCGCACCAGGTCACCGCCGTGCAGGAGCGGGCGGAGGTCGCGGTAGAGCGCGATCCACTCGGTGAGCGCGGCGGACTCGTCGGCGGTCGCGCCGGCCAGGTCCCACTCGATGCCGAGGTGGCCGACCAGGGCGGTGCCGGCACGGAAGGCGAGGTCGTGGACGCGACCGGTCGTGTGGTTCCGGCCGCTCGCGATGTGCGAGCCGAGCAGCTCCGGCGGCAGGAGCTGCTGCGTCCACCGGTGCATCTGCTGGCGCTCGAGCGGGTCGATGTCGTCGGACACCCACACCCGCGCGGTGTGCTCGATGACGCCGAGGTCGACCCGACCACCACCCGACGAGCACGACTCGATCTCCAGCGACGGGAACCGCTCGCCGAGCGTCGCCATCAACCGGTACGCGGCGAGGGTCTGCTCGTGGACCGCTGCGCCGCCGCCCGGGAACCCCGCCTCGACGAGGTCGCGGTTGTGGTCCCACTTCACGGCGTCGACCGCGTACTCGCCGATGATCGAAGTCATCCGCTCGAGCACGTGGTCGAAGGCCTCGGGGATCGCCAGGTTGAGCACCTGCTGGTCGCGGGACCGGGCGGGCAGCCGGCCGTCGGCCTGCAGGATCCACTCCGGGTGGGCGCGGGCGAGGTCGCTGTCCTCGTTCACCATCTCGGGTTCGAACCACAGGCCGAACTCCATGCCGAGCGCACGGACGCGATCGACCAGGGGGCCGAGTCCGTCCGGCCAGACGTCCTCGTCGACGTACCAGTCACCGAGGCCGGCGTGGTCGTCGCGGCGGCCACGGAACCAGCCGTCGTCGAGCACGTACCGTTCGACGCCGAGGGCTGCGGCACGCTCGGCGAGGTCGACGAGGCGGGCCAGGTCGTGGTCGAAGTACACGGCCTCCCACACGTTGATCGTCATCGGGCGGGGCGTCGTCGGGTGCTGCGGGCGGCTGCGGAGCCAGCGGTGGAACCGTCGGGCCTGGTCGTCGAGGCCGTCACCGTGGGCGAAGTACACCCAAGGCCCCTCGTACGTGGCACCGGTGGCGAGCCGGACCTCGCCGGGCAGCAGGAGTTCACCGCCGCCGATGACCTGGCGGCCGGTGGCGAGCCGTTCGGCGTGGTGCCGGTGGTTCCCGCTCCAGGCGGTGTGGACGCCCCAGACCTGGCCGTGCGCGAAGCCGAAGCCCGGCTCCCCCACCGTCAGCACGGTCGCGGCGTCGGTGCCGGTGCGGCCCTTCCGCCCCTCGCGCTGGTGGGTCCCCACGACGAGTTCGCGGCGCTGCGGGGTCCGTTCCTTGCCCCAGCGGCCGGCGAAGTCCAGGATCTCGCGCGCCCGCGACGGGATCGGCATCGCGAGCGTCAGGTCGTCGACGGTGTAGACGCCGTCGGCGGTGTTCGTCACGCTCGCGCGGGCCCGCACGAGCCCGGAACCGAGCATCTCGATGGTCACCCGGACGGTGAGCCCGGCGACGGTGTCCTCGGCATCAGCGGTGACCGCGGTGTCGGTGACCGCCAGCGACGTCACGGTGAACGCCGGCGACCAGTCGGCCCCGTCACGGTGCCCGGCGAGTCCCGGACGACCACTCCAGCCCCGGTGCGGCTCGGGCAGCACCGACAGGCGGACCGGGTCGTCCATCTCGTTCGGTGCGACGGGCACGACGTCGGCGTCGGCGAGGGCCGTCAGCGCGTCGGTGTCGAGCGGTCCGAGTGCCGCTCCCCAGTGCACGACGGCGGGGAGCGCGTCGTCGCGGCAGTCCAGGACGAGCGAGACGCCACCGGCGGTCAGGTGGACGAGTTCGTGCGGCATGCGGGCTCCAGTCGGCGTCGTTGCACGTCAGAGCTTTCCGGTCCGGAGCCGTCCGCTGCAAATCCGGCGGCGGCGCGGCTCCGGTTGCGGCGCGGCTCAGGCTGCGGCGCGGCTCCGGCTGCGGCTGCGGCGCGGGTCCGGCTGCGGCGCGGCTCCGGCTGCGGCGCGGCTCAGAACCAGCGCTTGACCTTGAACACCACGTACAGGATCGCGGCGAACAGGACCATCGCGACGATCGACAGCGGGTACCCCCACGTCCAGCCGAGTTCGGGCATGTGCGTGAAGTTCATCCCGTAGATCGCGGCGATGAGCGTCGGCGCGAACAGGATCGCCGCCCACCCGGAGATCTTCTTCGTGTCGTCGTTCTGCTTCTGCGCCGCCAGGGTGGAGTCGACGGTCAGGGCGTTCTGCAGCAGCTGCCGGAACGTGTCGAGGCGCTCCACCACCCGGATCGCGTGGTCGAGGACGTCGCGGAACCGCCGCTGCATCTCGATCGGCAAATGGTACTTCTCGGCACCGCGGTGCAGGTTCTCGATGATGTGGATGAGGGGTCGGGCGGCGCGCTGGAAGTCGACGACCTCGCCGAACAGCTCGTACACGCGCCGGGACACCCCGGCCTCGCCCGAGAACAGCTGGTCCTCGATCTGGTTGATGTCCTCTTCGAGGCCGTCGATCACCGGCACGTAGCCGTCGACGATGGAGTCCATGAGCGCCCAGAGCTGCGCCTGCGGGCCGACGGTCACCAGCCCGGGCTTGCCGCTCAACCGCTGCAGCGCCCGGGGAACGGTCTGCTTGCCACGGGGGTCGGCCTTCACGACGGCGAGGAAGAAGGTCTCACCGACGAAGGCGTGCACCTCGCCGAACGCCACCTCTTCCTGCTGGTCGTTGTACAGCGCCGGCTTGAGCACCACGAACAGCGTCGAGCCGTAGCGCTCGAGCTTCGGTCGCTGGTGCCCCTCGGCGGAGTCCTCGACGGCGAGTTCGTGCAGGCCGAGGGCGACCGCGACGTCGCCGAGTTCCTGGGCGTCGGGCTGGTGCAGGACGATGCACGCGCTGGCGCCCTGCTCGTCGAGCATCCGGAAGGTGTCGTCGAGGGACGGACTCGCGATCGGGGCGATCCGGTCGATGTAGACGGTGTTCAGTTCGACGCTCACGCGACCACCGTACGCAGGGTGGCCGGTCTCCGGCCTGGAGGCCCGTGGCACGCCCGCCATGCGCCCAGCGTCCTGCCTGAACGCGCGCTGCACGACCGTCGGCGCGGGCCGCCTACCGTGCAGGTCATCAGCATGCTGACGAAAGGGACTGTCATGAAGAGGATCTGGAAGCGCATCGCGGTGGCCGTGAGCGCGGTCGTCGCCGTCATCGGCGCGTACGTCGGGTCGGGCGCTGCCGGTGGGACGCCCATCCAGGACGCCGCCGGTGGCGCACTGTCGGCGTCCTCCACCGCGATCGCCCCGGACGGCCCGGCCTTCTCGATCTGGAGTGTCGTCTACGCCGGGCTCATCGGCTACGCGGTGCTGCAGCTCTTCCGCACCGCGAACGACGAGCGGCACGAGCGCCTGGTGGTGCCGGCGGTGCTGTCCCTGCTGCTCAACGCCGCCTGGATCCTGTCGGTGCAGTTCGGGTTCCTGTGGGCGAGCGAGCCGATCATCGTCGCACTGCTCGTCGTGCTGATCTGGACGTTCACGATCCTGCGGCGCACCCCGTCCCGCGGCGTGGTGGAGGCGATCCTGACCGACGGCACCTTCGGGCTGTACCTCGGGTGGGTCTGCGTCGCGACGGCCGCCAACACCGCTGCGGTGCTGACGGCGGCGGGCTTCCGGGGCTTCGGACTCGGGCAGGACCCGTGGGGCGTGGTCGTCGCCGCGGTGGCCGGGCTCGTCGGGGTCCTCATCGCGCTGTGGGGTCGTGGACGTCTGGCGCCGATGGCCTCGCTCGCATGGGGTCTTGCGTGGGTCTCGGTCGCCCGGTTCGAGGGGCCGCTCGTCTCCGTGCCGACGGCGGTCGCGGCCATGGTGGCTGCGGCGGCCGTGGTCGTCGTGACGGTGGTGGTGCGTGCCCGCGTCGGCTGGGTCGGCGGGCGTGCCGGTCGGGCGGCGGCACCCGTGGCGGCCTGACACGGGTCCTCCTGCGCGTCGTTTCGCGCTGAGCGACACCTCACGCGGCCGTTGGCCCGTGAGGTGTCGCTCAGCGCGAAGACTCGTGCGGCAGCCGCCCGCGGCCTCAGCGCGGAGACTCGGCGGACGCCACCAGGCCGTGGGCGGCGGCCACCGCGGCGTTCGTGACCCGGCCGGCGTGCACGTTCAGGCCGGCGGCGAGCGCGGGGTCGGCCTCGAGCGCGGCCTCCCAGCCACAGTCGGCGATCGCGACGGCGTAGGGCAGCGTGGCGTTCGTCAGCGAGATCGTGCTCGTGCGCGGGACGGCGCCGGGCATGTTCGCCACGCAGTAGTACACGGTGTCGTGCACGGCGAACGTGGGGTCGTCGTGGGTGGTCGGGTGGGAGCCCTCGAAGCAGCCGCCCTGGTCGATCGCGATGTCGACGAGGACCGATCCGGGCCGCATGTCGGCGACCATCGCGTCGGTGACGAGCTTCGGCGCGGACGCCCCGGGGATCAGGACCGAACCGATCACCAGGTCGGCGTCGCGCAGTGCCTCGGCGATGGCGTGCGCCGACGAGCGCAGGGTCGTGAGGCGGCCGTCGAACCGGGCGTCCAGGGCCCGGAGCCGCGGCAGGCTGATGTCGAACACCGTGACGTCGGCACCCATGCCGAGCGCCATCGTGGCGGCGTGCTCTCCCGCGACGCCGCCGCCGATGACGACCACCCGGCCCTTCGGCGTGCCGGGGACGCCGCCGAGCAGCAGCCCGCGCCCACCGTTCGTGCGCATCAGGTGGAACGCGCCGACCTGGGCGGACAGTCGCCCGGCGACCTCGGACATCGGCGACAGCAGGGGCAGCGAGCGGTCCGGCAGCTGCACGGTCTCGTAGGCGATCGCCGTCGCGCCCGAGTCGATGAGCGCGTCGGTCAGCGGTCGGTCGGCGGCGAGGTGCAGGTAGGTGAAGAGCATCTGGCCCGGCCGGATCATCGGGTACTCCGACGCGACCGGCTCCTTCACCTTGAGGATCAGCTCGGCGCGCTCCCAGACCTCGGCCGCGGTGTCGACGATCGTGGCCCCGGCGGTGCGGTACTCGTCGTCGGTGAACGCCGAACCGGACCCGGCACCGGCCTGCACCAGCACCTGGTGGCCGTGCGACCCGAGCTCGGCGACGCCGGCCGGAGTGGCGGCGACGCGGTACTCGTTGTTCTTGATCTCGGTGGGGACGCCGATGCGCATGCTGACTCCTTCGTGGGCGGTGCGTTCGTCCCCACCATTGAGCACCGGATTCGCCCACAGCAGCACCGAGCCGAACATCCCGACAACCGCAGCGCGATCCGTGTCACGGTATTCGGCGGAACGGCCTTCAGTGTCGGTCGGTCAGCGCCCTCGCAGCGACTCGCTCGGCAGTTCGCCGAAGCGGCTGCGGTAGGTCGCCGAGAAGCGCCCGAGGTGCCCGAAGCCCCACGTCCGGGCGACCTCGGCCACCGTCGTCTCGTCGAGGCCGCTGCCGACCAGGTCGGTCCGCGCACCGTCGAGTCGCACGCCGCGCAGGAGTTCCCCCGGCGTCTGGTCGAGGTGCCGGCGGAGGGACTGCTGCAGCCCGCGCGGGCTGAGTCCCGCCGCCGCAGCGATGTCCGGGGTACCGATCGCTTCGCGCGCGTGCTCGTGCACGAACTCGAGCGCCCGACGCAGGCGGTCGTGCTCGGGGCCACTGCCGGACACCGTCGCACGCCACTTGCTGCGCTGCGGGAACGCCCGGATCGCCGCGGTGGCGAACGCCTCGGCGATGTCGTGCTGCACGCTCGGGCTCATCGACCGGTCGACGTCGAGCCACGTGGCGGAGTACTTCCGCACCACCGAACGCCACAGCGCGATGCCGTCGGCCGTCGGACGGCGCATGGGCTCGAAGGCGAAGTCGTCGTCGCCGGCGACCGCCCGGACGAAGTCGCGGTCCAGGTGCACCAGGTTCAGGGCGATGTCCCGGTGGTGCAGGGCGTAGGGCTCGGCGAAGGGCAGCACGACCGGCACCCCGGCCTCGAGCTCGTGGGTCTCGCCGCCCGAGGTGATCCGGCTCGAACCGCTCCGCATCCAGGCGACCAGGAACTCGTCGTCGACCTGGCTCTCGCTCCGCAGGTCGACCATGAACCGCGACGACCGCAGCGACATCCGTTCGTCACCGACGCCGGCGAAGTCCCAGTAGGCGTTCTCGTGGGTGCGACGGACCAGTGGTGCACGGAAGTCGTAGTCGCCCGTGAAGAACGCAAGCGCCTGATCGACGTCGCTGCCGACCATCCGTCGGAAGTACCGCTCACCGGGCTGTTCGAGAGAAAGCACCATGCTCGAGAACTTACGACGGACCACCGACAAACTGCGTCAGGTCCTGACTCAGGGCTGCAGGATCGCCTGCCCCACGCTCTCGTCCAGGATCAGGTCCGTGATGAGCCCGGCGGCCAGCGCGCCCCGCAGCGACGCCGCCTTCGACCGCCCGGCGACGACGCAGACCCGCCGCGGCGCGCGCTTGATCGTGTCGAGGTCCGGAGCGCCGGCCCGTGCGTTCACCCCGATGTCCTTCCACGAGCCGTCGGCCCGGTAGAACACCGTCGAGACGTCCCCGACGACCCCCGCCTGCGTGAGCTCGTCGCGGTCCTCGGGGTCGAGGTACCCGCCGGAGTACACGTGCGAGGGCACCGGGGCCTGCGGGGCACCGACGCCGAACACCACGAGGTCCATCCGCTCGTGCAGGTCGAGCACACGGCGGATCGATCGCTCGCGGAACAGGGCCTCCTTCGTCGCGGGGTCGTCGAAGAACGCCGGCACCGGGAACTGCTGCACGAACGCCCCGTAGGCCTCGCCGAACCGGCGCAGGATCTCGGACGCGTAGACGATGCCGGTGGTGCGGGTGTTCGCGGCGCCGTTGATCTGCACGATCGTCGAGCCGTGGGTGGTCTTCGGCACCAGGTAGCGGCTGACCGCGCTCACCGTCGAGCCCCACGAGATCCCGATCACCATGTTCGACTCGACGTACTGCGTCAGGATCCGGGCGGCGGACAGGGCGACCCGCTCGAGCCGGTCGACGTCGCTCGTGTGGTCCGGCACCGGGACGACGTGCGCGTGCACCCCGAAGCGGGAGCGGATGCTCCGGCTCAGCGCAGCGGCCTGGTCCAGGGGAGAACGGATCTGGATGTCGACGAGCCCGGTGTCCCTGGCGTACTTCAGCAGGCGCGACACCGACGAGCGCGAGGTGCCGAGTTCGTCGGCGATCGCGTCCATCGTCAGGTCCTGCAGGTAGTACAGGTGGGCGGCGCGCAGCGCCTGCTGCGTGCGCATGGGCTGAGCCGCATCGCTCATGGTGCTCCGATCTGTCGAACGCAACCATGCACGGACGTGCAGGGCCTCTGCAACCCCTGCCGCGCCTCCCGACCGCCGTCTCGGGCCTGGACGACACGTGTGCTGCACGTTCGTGCACGCGAGTTGCCCGCCCTGTCGAACGAGCGCACGATCGATCCTGACCCCACGAACAGACGAAGGAAGCGACGAACCATGTCGAAGAAGACACAGCCCCGGAACACGGTGACCGCCCTCACCGAGCGCCCGAACGCGCAGGTCCTCGTCGTCGGCGGCGGCATCAACGGCATCGCGACGTTCCGCGACCTGGCGCTCCAGGGCGTCGACGTCGCCCTGGTCGAGCGTGGCGACTACGCCTCCGGCGCCTCCGCGGCCTCGAGCCACATGATCCACGGCGGCATCCGCTACCTGGAGAACGGCGAGTTCCGCCTGGTGCGCGAGAGCGTGCAGGAGCGCAACGGCCTGATCCGCATCGCCCCGCACTACGTCAAGCCGCTGCAGACGACCATGCCGATCTTCTCGACGTTCTCCGGCATCATGAACGCCCCGCTGCGCATGCTGACGCACAAGCAGCGCTCCACCAAGGAGCGCGGCGCGATGCTCATCAAGATCGGCATGACGATCTACGACTCCTTCTCGCGCGACGGCGGCTCCGTCCCGAAGCACGTCTTCCGGACCAAGAAGGCCGCGCTCGAGGACATGCCGGCCCTCAACAAGGACCTGAAGTACACGGGCACCTACTACGACGCGAGCGTGCACGAGCCCGAGCGCCTGGCCCTCGACGTCCTGAAGGACGGCCTGACCGCCGGCACCGGGACCGGCTCCGCCGCGACCGCACGCGCCACCAACTACGTCGAGGCAGCCGGCACCCGCGACGGCGGCGTCCTGCTGCGCGACCGCGAGACCGGCGACGAGTTCGTCTTCACCGCCGACGTCGTGATCAACGCCTCCGGCCCCTGGACCGACCTGACGAACGAGGCGTTCGGCGGCGAGACGAAGTTCATGGGCGGCACGAAGGGCTCGCACATCGTCGTGCACAACGACGAGCTGCTCGAGGCCACCAAGGGCCGCGAGCTGTTCTTCGAGAACGACGACGGCCGCATCGTCCTCATCTACCCGCTCAAGGGCCGGGTGCTCATCGGCACCACCGACATCGACGCCGACCCCGCGAAGCCGGTCACGACGACCGACGAGGAGATCGACTACTTCTTCGGGCTCGTGAAGCACGTGTTCCCGCAGATCGACGTCACCCGCGACCACATCGTCTACAGCTACTCCGGCATCCGTCCGCTCCCCCGCCACGAGGACACCGCCCCCGGCTTCGTGTCCCGTGACTACCGGATCGTGGACACCCAGATCGCCGGGCTGCCGAAGTCGACCGTGCTGTCGCTCGTCGGTGGCAAGTGGACGACCTTCCGTGCCCTTGCTGCACACCTGTCCACCGAGGCGACGACCAAGCTCGGCATGAGCCGCAAGGTCGACACCACCGGCATGCCGATCGGCGGTGGCAAGGAGTTCCCGACCACCGACGCCCAGCGCGCCCTGTGGATCAAGTCGCACCGCGACGGCCTGGACGAGTCCCTGGTCGAGGGGCTGCTCGAGCGCTACGGCACCCGTGCCGCCGAGGTCGTGGACGTCCTGACCGACGGCCCGGTCGAGCGGCTCGAGTCCGACCCGTCGCTCACCCGCGCCGAGGTCGCGTACTTCGCCCGCCACGAGCAGGCCGTCCACCTGGTCGACGTCGTCCTGCGCCGCACCAACCTGGCGTTCGTCGGCGGGGTCACGATCGACCTGCTCGACGAGCTGGCCGACGTGCTCGCCGAGGCGCTCGGCTGGACGACCGAGGAGCGCGCGGACGAGGTCCAGCGCACGCTCGACGTGCTGCGTGAGTCGCACGGCGTGATCGTGCCGCTGACGTCCGCATCGGCGTCGCAGCTCGCGTAGTCGACGCGACCGACCACGGACGGGAGGCGCGGTGCCGGCTGGCACCGCGCCTCCCGTCCGTTCGTGGTCGCGTTCGCGAGCGGCTGGTCGCGTCGGCGACCCGCTGGTCGCGTCAGAAACGCTCGCCGGTGGGGTCGAGCGCCGTGCGGTCGATGAGCTGGTCGCCGCCGACCGGCTCGCCTTCCCAGTCGACCAGGCGCCAGCCGTCGGCGAACGAGCCCTCGAGCTCGACGATGCCGGTGTTCTCCAGGTGCCGCTTCGTGCCGAAGTGGTCCGGGGTGTTCTGCGCAGCTGCGCTCGCCCATGTGCGGATCGCAGCACCGTGGCTGACGGCAGCGGCGACCGCGACCCCGGTGGCCTCGATCTGCCGGACAGCGTCGTCGTAGCGCTCGAAGAACTCGGTGCCGCTCTCGGCACCGGGCATCCGGGTCGTCCGGTCGCCGCCGGACCAGCCGTGCACGGTGGAGATGTAGGTCTGCACGGACACCTTGTCGTTCTTGCCCTGGGTGTCGCCCGCCTCGATCTCGCGCAGGCCCGGCAGCACCACGGGCTCGAGGCCGAGCGAGGTCGCGAGGGGCGCCGCGGTGATCTGCGTGCGGACCATCGACGACACGAACAGTCGCTCGATCCCCCGGTCGGCGAGCGCTGCGGGCAGGGCGTCGGCCTGCTGCTGCCCGAGCTCGGTCAGCCCCGGTCCGGGCACCACGGCATCGAGGATGCCGTGCACGTTCGCGGGGGTCTGGCCGTGGCGGATGAGCAGCAGTCGCATCCCGCCACCCTACGGACCGCCGCCGACGTCAGCCCTGCCGGGTGTTCCAGCGGGGGTTCTTCTTGTTGATGACGTAGACGCGGCCCCGGCGTCGGACCACCTGCGAGCCGGGGATCTGCTTCAGGGCCTTGAGGGAGTTGCGGACCTTCACGACGAGCCTCCTTGTTGATAACGGTTTTCAGTTACAGTAGCGGACATGCGTGCTGCTGCCATCACCCTCGTCACCGCCCTGCACCAGGTCGACGCCGACCGCGTCGCCGCCCGGATCTCGGACGGGCACCGGATGCACGTCGCCGGGAGTGCCTTCGCCACCGCCCGCGCCGTGGCCGACCGCGCCGACCAGCTCGACCGGGTCTGCGGGCCCGACGCGGGCCACGGGCTCGTCGTCACCCTGCACCCGGGGGCCGACGCCCGAGCGGTCGGCATGCTGCTCGCCAACGCGGCACGGTCCGAGACCGGCGACGACCGGGTGCTCCGGCACGTCGTCGGGGTGCTGCGGGCCGACGACGTCGCGCACCTGCTGTGGTCGGACGTCGACGACGCCTTCGTGGCCGCGGACCGGATGGCCGCACTCGTCGAGTACGCGACGGTGATCGCCCTCGACCGCATCGAACCGCTGTCGGGCCGTCGGCGTCGGGCGCTCGTGTCACTGCTGCACCGGATGGCGCCCCAGGCCGTGATCGTCGCCCTGCCCGCGATCCGCAGCGCCGCCGACCTGCCGGCCTCGAACGGTGGAGCCGCGCGGGTGCTCGCCACCGGTGCGGGCTGGATGCGGGCGCTGTCGAGCGGTGCGGACACCGGGCGCGAGGCCCGCGACGCCCTGGTCTCGATGCGCTACCGGGAGCCGCTGCCGTTCCACCCCGGACGGCTGTCGTCCGTCATCGCCGACGACCTGTCCGCCGGGGTGAACGGCCGCGTGCTGCGGTCGCGGGGGTTCTTCCGCCTGGCGTCCCGGCCGGACCACGTCGGCTCGTGGTCGAGCTTCGGGTCGATGCTCGCGCTCGACCCCACCGCGAACCCGTCGTGGGACGCCGACGCCCCGATCGGGCAGGCGCTGTGGTTCGTCGGCGAGCAGCTCGACGTCCGGGCGATCGAGCGGGCGCTCGACGGGGCGCTGCTCACGCCGTCGGAGCTGCTCGCCGGGCCGGACGTGTGGCGCGGCTGGCCGGACCCGTTCCCGGTGTGGCCCGCGGTGGACCCGGCATCGGAGCACCGGCACGAGTGAGCGTGCGGGTGCGGCGCGGGCGGGTGCGGCGGTTCGGTGCGTGCGCATGTTGCGACAGAACGCGAGTCGAACGACGCGTGGATCGTCGCAGTGTGCCGCCGATCCGCACCGGTCCGGCGAACCGGGAAGCTGAGTAACGAGGCCGTACCATCGGCCCATGGCGATCGAACCCGAGACGAAGAACTGGACGTGGGTCATCGAGTCCGCGTGTCCCGAGTGCGGCTACGACGGCAGTGCGGTGACCGTCCGCGACGTGCCGGGCATCATCGACGAGAACACGGCCGGCTGGCCCGCGATCCTCGGACGCGACGACGTGCGGGACCGCCCCGACGACCACACGTGGTCCCCGCTCGAGTACGGCGCCCACGTGCGGGACGTGCACCGGAAGATGGCGGAGCGCCTCGAGCTGATGCTCACCGAGGACGCCCCCACGTTCCCGAACTGGGACCAGGACACCACCGCCGTCGAGGACCGCTACGGCGAGCAGGACCCCGCGGTCGTCGCCGAGGAACTGCGGGAGTCGGCCGACCGCGCGGCCCGGGCCTTCGCGGCGGTGCCCGACGAGGTGCTCGAGCGCACCGGGCTCCGGTCCGACGGCAGCGCCTTCACCGTCGCGACGCTCGCCACCTACTACGCGCACGACCCGGTGCACCACCTGTGGGACGTGCGGCGCACGCCCTAGACGTGGGGACCACCGGCCTGGAGGCGCGATGCGGCCCCGCCCCGCGCCTCCAGGCCGCCTGCGGTCGCCCCCTGACCCGGGCGTACCTGCGGAAACCGGGCGTACCTGCCGAAACCGGGCGTACCTGCCGAAACCGGGCGTACCTGCCACGAAGAAACGACCAGGTATGCCCGAATCCACCCTCCATCTCACGCGTGATGGGAAGGATCGGGCGCGGCGCCGGCTCGCTCAGGCGAGTGCGTCGAGCACGGCGCGCGCCGTCGCGGCGTCCGTCACCAGCTCGTTGACCAGCCCGCCCCGCACCGCAGCCACGATGCTCGTCACCTTGGCGCCGCCCACGGCGACCCCGACCGCGTGCGGCACGGTCGACAGGATCTCGCGCGAGGTCCGCACCATCCGGTCACTCCCGGGGAACTCGATCGCCGATCCGTCCGCGGCGTAGAAGTTCAGGCAGACGTCGCCTGCCGCACGGTCGAACGCCACGTCCTCGACCGGGATGCCCCGGGCCAGGGCGTCCCGCGTGTGCGTCGGCGCCCCGATGCCGAGGATCGCGCCCTTCGCCCGGCTCCACAGCCCGACGACGTGCTGGAACGCCGGGTCCTCGTCGAGGGTGGACCGCATCACCGGGGACGGCAGCGCCTGGGCGAACAGGAACGCCGGGATCGCGCCGGAGTGTTCCGCGGCCGTCCGGGTGATCTCGTTCGTCTGGAACCACGGCATCGGGTCGGCCTGCCCGCCCACGGTGGGCACGAGCTGCACGCCGGGCATGGTCGGCATGCCGGACCGTGCGACGTCGTACACGGTGCGGCCGGACGACATCAGGACGGCGTCGCCGGGGACGAGTCCCATGCCCTCGACCGCGGCGGCCAGCGGGGCGGCCAGGTCGGCGCCGAGCGTGGCGGCGTGGGTGACCGCGGCGAGGTGGACCGCGCGCAGCCCGAGCACGACCTGCAGGCGTTCGGCGAGCGCCACGGTCTCGTCCTGGAACGGGTCGACGACCTCGATGCGGACGAGTCCGGCCTTGCGGGCCTCGGCGACGAGCCGCGAGACGGTCGGGCGCGAGACGCCGAGGCGCGAGGCGATCTCGACCTGCGTGGCGTCCTCGAGGTAGTACATCCGCGCCGCCTGGTAGACGGTGTCCAGCGGGAACCGGGTGCGGGCTCCGTCCGGGGTGGGGGTCTCGGCCGACATGGTGCGATGCTACCGCCACGCACACCGCAGAAATTGTGTGCTGGACAGATGTCCACGGCCGTCGCAGACTGGTTCGGGAGCGCCCGGAACCTCGGGGCGCGGGAGGAGCACAGACATGACGTACCGTCTCGTGATCGGGTCCGACGACGCCGGGTTCGACTACAAGGAGATCATCAAGGCCGACCTGCTCGCCGACGACCGGGTGTCCGACGTGCGGGACGTCGGCGTCGACGCGGACGGCCACACCGCCTACCCGCACGTCGCCGTCGACGCCGCACGGCTGGTGGCGAACGGCGAGGCCGACCGGGCGATCCTGATCTGCGGCACCGGACTGGGCGTGGCGATCAGCGCCAACAAGGTGCCGGGCATCCGTGCCGTCACCGCGCACGACTCCTACAGCGTGGAGCGCTCGATCCTGTCGAACGACGCCCAGGTCCTCTGCATGGGGCAGCGCGTCGTCGGCATCGAGCTCGCGCGTCGTCTGGCGAAGGAGTGGCTCGGCTACACCTTCGACACCTCCAGCGCGAGTGCCGAGAAGGTCAACGCGATCTGTGCGTACGACGGCAGCGCTCCCGCGGGCGTCGACGCACGGGGTTAGGCCGCCGCGCAACGCCCAGCTGCCTGTCGGGGGCCGGACGTACCGTACCCACGACTCCAATGCTCCACGAGGGGAACCCGATGAAGAAGTCAGCCTGGCTGCCAGCCGTCATCGCACCGGTCGTCGTCGCCGGCGCCGTTGCCGCCCCGATGATCGCGAACGCCGCGAACGACCCGATCGCGGGGACGAACCCCAGCGCCGCGGCCGTCATCGCCAGCATCGCGAAGTCGTCGGACGCCCAGTACTCGGGCAAGCTCTCGCAGACGAGCGCGCTGGGCCTCCCCGAACTGCCCACCGGGTCCGGCGGCTCCTCGCTCGAGGGCGACGCCTCCGACGTGCTCGGGCTGCTCACCGCGTCGCACACCGCCCGTGTCTACGTCGACGGCCCCGACAAGCAGCGCGTCCAGCTGACGCAGCAGCTCGCCGAGCAGGACGTCGTCCGCAACGGCTCGGACGTCTGGACCTGGGACTCGAAGGAGCGCTCGGCCACGCACGTGACCCTGCCGAGCGACACCGCGACGGACCTGCAGGACGGCACGACCACACCGGCCGACATCGCCCGGCAGGCCATCGACGCGATCACCCCGACCACCACCGTGTCGAAGCCGACCGAGGTCAGCGTCGCCGGACACGACGCCTGGCAGATCGCCCTGACGCCGAAGTCGTCCGACACCCTCGTCGGAGCCGTCCGGTTGGCCGTCGACCAGCAGACCGGACTCCCGCTCCGCGCGAGCGTCGAGGCCGCAGGCGCGGACGACCCCGCGGTGCAGGTCGGGTTCACGAGCCTCGACTACGGCGCCCCGGCGGCCCGGCTCTTCGACTTCACCCCGCCGTCGAACGCGAAGGTGACCGAGAAGGACCTGTCCGACGCCGGGTCGCACGCGAAGGGCGAGCACAGCGACCACCGTGGCACCCCGAGCGATGACGAGCCGACCTTCACGGGCACGGGCTGGAGCACCATCGCCGAGCTCCCCGCCGGCACGGTCGACCGGTCCGGGCTCGAGGGCGAGGCATCCGGCCTGCTCGACCAGCTGACGAAGCCCGTCGACGGCGGCCGTGCCGTGCAGACGTCGCTCGTCTCGGTCTACCTGACCGCCGACGGCCGCGTGCTCGCGGGTGCCGTGCCGGTCGCCTCCCTGGTCGACGCCGCGAAGTGAGCGCGGACGACCACGAGGTGAGCACAGCCGACCACGAGGTGAGCACAGCCGACCACGAGGTGAGCACAGCCGACCACGAGGTGAGCACGGCCGGGCAGGGACCCGACCTGGCGATCCGCACCACGGGCCTCCAGAAGGTGTTCCGCAAGCAGCGTGCGGTCGACGGGATCGACCTGGCGGTGCCGCGCGGCGCGGTGTTCGGGTTCCTCGGGCCGAACGGTTCCGGCAAGACCACCACGATCCGGATGCTGCTCG
Organism: Curtobacterium sp. MCPF17_051; assembly: GCF_003234595.1. NCBI lineage: Bacteria > Bacillati > Actinomycetota > Actinomycetes > Micrococcales > Microbacteriaceae > Curtobacterium > Curtobacterium sp. MCPF17_051. The sequence continues at coordinate 29,489 of NZ_QKSE01000018.1, forward strand.
GGCTCTCGAGCGCGAGCGGCGGCACCATCGAGCTGCTCGGCGAACCGATGCCGAAGGCGCTGCACGACGTCCTGCCCCGCGTCGGCGCGCTCGTCGAGGGACCGGCCTTCTACCCGTACCTGTCCGGCCGGGCCAACCTGCAGCGCTTCGACGCCGCCGACCCCACGTCGGACCCGCGTACCCGCAAGGCCCGCGTGGCCGGAGCCCTCGACCGCGTCGGGTTGACCCACGCGGCCGACAAGAAGGCGCACGCGTACTCCCTCGGCATGAAGCAGCGGCTCGGCCTCGCGAACGCCCTGCTGTCACCGCGTGACCTGCTGGTGCTCGACGAGCCGACCAACGGCCTCGACCCGCAGGGGACGCGCGAGGTCCGCAACCTCATCCGCTCCCTGGCCGACGACGGCACCACGGTGTTCGTGTCGAGCCACCTGCTGGCCGAGATCGAACAGGTCTGCACGCACGCAGCCGTGATGCGGACGGGCAAGATCGTCGCGCAGGGCCCCCTCGACGAGCTGCGCGCAGCTGGGGCCCGGACCGTGACCGTGCGGACGCCCGACATCGGGCAGGCCGCTACCGTCCTCACCCGGCTCGGGCTCACCCCGCGGCACGACGGCGGGGCCGACGTGCTGGTGGCCGACCTGCCGAACGCGCTGCTGCCGGAGACGATCACCGCGGAACTCGTGCGCGCCGACGTCCGGGTGCGCGGCCTGACGGTGGGCGGCGGCACCCTCGAGGACCTGTTCGTCGCACTCACCGGAGAGGGATTCGATGTCGCAGCCTGACGCGGCCGTGCGCGACCTGCCCGTCCGACGCCGGCAGCGCCCGTTCGCACTGCTCGGTTCCGAACTCGCGCTGGTGTTCCGGCGTCGCCGCACCTGGGCGATGCTCGGGGCACTCGCGCTCGTGCCGATCCTGATCGCGGTCGCCGTGAAGCTCACCACCGACGGCGACGACGGCGGGCCGGCGTTCCTCGGCGACATCACCAACAACGGTCTGTTCGTGGCGTTCACGGCACTGACCGTGTCGATCCCGCTGTTCCTGCCGCTGACGGTCGGCGTGGTCGCCGGTGACACCGTCGCGGGCGAGGCCAGCCACGGCACGATCCGCTACCTGCTCGTCGCGCCGACGGGCCGCGTGCGGTTCATCCTGGTGAAGTTCGCCGGTGCCGTCGCGTTCTGCCTGGCCGCCACCCTGCTGGTGGTGCTGGTCGGTGCGGCGATCGGCGCCGTGCTGTTCCCGATCGGCCCGGTCACGCTGCTGTCCGGCACCCAGGTGGGCGGCTGGTCGTACGCCGGCCGCGCCCTGCTGCTCGCGCTGTACGTCGCCATGTCGATGCTCGGGCTCGTGGCGATCGGCATGTTCACCTCGACGCTGACGAACGTGCCGGTCGGCGCGATGGCCGCGACGGTCGTGCTCGCCGGGGCGTCGCAGGTGCTCGACCAGCTCCCCCAGCTCGACTGGCTGCACCCGTTCCTGTTCTCGCACCAGTGGCTCGGGTTCGGCGACCTGCTTCGCGACCCGATCTCGTTCGACTCGTTCGGGTCGAACGCGGTGCTGCAGCTCGGGTACGTGGTGGTGTTCGGGGCGCTGGCCTACAGCCGGTTCGCCTCGAAGGACATCCTGAGCTGACGCGGCAGGGGCCCGGCACGAAGGTGTCGGGCCCCTGCGACGCTCCGCTCGCTCAGCTTGCTCAGCTCGCGGGCGACGCCGATCCGCCGGCCATCGTCTCCGTGTCGGTCCCCCGCGCATCGGCGTACCGGTCGCGCAGGTCACGGGCCTTCTCGGAGCGGTACCAGTCGAGCCGCGCCCCGGTCTCCACCGTCTGCATCCCGATCACGACCTTGCCGCGGGACTTCATCTCCGCCAGGTCCTCGTACGCCTCGACGATGTACTCGAACGGGTAGAAGCCCGAGATCAGGACCTGCACGCGGCGGTCCTGCACGGCCTTCGCCAGCAGGGTCAGCAGCTCGCGGGTCTCCTCGTCCTCGGCGGGTGCACGGAGGAACCGGACCTCGATGTCCCGGCGCTCCTCCGACGACACGAACCGCTCCTGGCCGACGCCGAGACGTTCGGCCAGCAGCTCGGCGTTGCTCTCACCGTGGTTGTCGATGAACGCGGTGATCGGCCGGCCGTCGGCGATGTCGCGGATGCGGTCCTCCTCGCCTTCGCCGTAGGCGACGGGCAGCGTGCCGATCTGCCGCAGGTAGTCGTGGTTGCGGGGGCTGCCGAGGGCGATCACGGTCGCGCCGACGTCGTGCGCCAGCTGGCACTCGATGTGTCCGACGCCACCGGCTGCGGCCGAGATGACGACGGTGTCCTGCGGTCCGAGCCGGAGCGACCGGACGACCGACACCGCGGTGCAGCCCGCCAGGTACAAGCCGCCGGCGACCTCCCACCCGACGTGCTCCGGCTTCTTGATGACGGCCCCGCGCGGCACCGCGATCCAGGTGGCGTGGGCGCCGCCGGTCGGCGCGTGCCCCATCACCTCGTCGCCGATGCGGAGGTCCTTCACACCGTCCCCCCGCGCGCGCACGATGCCGGCGAAGTCGACGCCCTGGTGTGCGGGGAACTCGAGGTCGACGTGGTCGCGGAGCTTCCCCTCGCGCAGGAACCGCTCGATGTGGTTCAGTCCCGCGGCCACGATCTCGACGACGATCTCGCCCGGTCCGGCCTCGGGCTTCTGCTGGGGGACGAGCTCGACGACGTCGAAGTCGCCGTACCGGTCGTACTGCACTGCACTGCCGACTCGCATGGGTGCTCCTTCGCTCCAGGTGTGCGTCCGTGCTACTCGGTGTTCCCGCACGCAACCCGAAGACGTGGGGTACCGCGGCTGTGGACGGGACCAGGCGGCGGACTGGAGGCCCGTGGCGACGCCGCCACGGGCCTCCGGTCCGCCGCCACGCGCGTCCACCGCGCGTGGGGACCGGGCTCAGTGCTTGCCAGCGGCCGCGATGACGGCGCGGACCGTCTCGGGGTCGAGGCGGAACGCCCGCGGGTCGGCGTCGCCCCGGGGCACGCGGACCGGTGTCGACCAGACGGAGCCGTCCGCGGCGACATCGACGACGAGTGCGCCGCTGTCGACGACGGCCGATTCCTCGTCGTACGGGCCGACGACGTCGGTGTCGTTCGCGACACCGGGTGCGACGAGGACCGGGACGCCGGCGAGCGACCCGGCGAAGTGGTGGTGGTAGTGGCCGGCGAGGACGACCCGCACGTCGGAACCGCGGATCACGTCGGCAAGGGCCTCGGGGTTCTGCAGGCGGAGGGCCTCGTGCAGCTCGGTCGGGGCGGGCAGCGGTGGGTGGTGCAGGACGACGACGGTGCCGTGCGGGGCATCGGCTGTGCCACTGCCGGCGCCTTCGGCCAGAGCTGTGCGCAGGTGCTCGAACGCCGTGTCGCTGAGCTCGCCGTACCCGGCACCCGGCACGCTCGTGTCGACGGTCATGATCCGACGCCCGGCGACGACCGACTGCCCGGAGACCGGGACCGTCGGCGGCAGGTACTCCATCGTGTGCACCAGTGCCGTGCCGCCCTGGCCCAGGACGTGCCCGTTCGTCAGGACCTGACGGAAGCCCTCGCGCAGGTCGTGGTTGCCGGGGACCGCGACGAAGGCCGCCCCGTGCCGCTCCGCCCAGCCGCCGACGCGGTCCCGCACGGTCGCGTAGGACTCGGGGCTGCCGTCCTCGGAGACGTCGCCGGACACGACCACCAGCCCGATGCCGGGCACGCCGTCGACGTGGGCGAGCAGGCGTTCGAGCGCGGCCGTCGTGTCGACCGCGCCCTGGTGCAGGGCGCCGTCGCCGGTCAGGTGGGTGTCGGAGAGGTGGAGGATGCGGAGGGTCCCGGCTGCTGGCGGCTGCATGCGTCCACGGTAGCCACGGCCCCCGTCACTCCGGTGCTGCCGCCAGCTGGTTCTCGAGGTTGAAGACCTCGGGCAGCACCCGCGCGGTCTGGTCGGCGCGCCCGGTGGCCCCGGCGAAGAGGTCCTGCATGTGCGCCTCCCACGCCGTGGCCACCTCGGACGCCGCGAGTGCCGCATCGGCATCGGCCACCGAGTCGGTCTCGTAGTACCCGATGAGCAGCCCGTCGTCGTCGAGGAACAGCGAGTAGTTCCGCCGTCCCGCCGCCGCGATCGCCCGGAGCATCGCCGGCCACACGGCGGCGTGCCGCTCGCGGTAGGCGTCGAGCAGCTCGACCTGCACCTGCAGCCGGAAACAGACGCGGGTCACCGGCCGGCCTGTTCGCGGCGACGCTGCTCGGCGTCGTGGACGGTGCGCTCGTCGGCGGCGCGGACCGTCCCGGTGACCGTCGTGACGGTGCCGTAGCGCTCGGCCTCGATCGCCTCGAGGGTCTTTCCCCGGGTGCGCGGTGCCCAGATCGTGCCGACCAGGAACGACAGCGCGAGGAGCCCGAGGATCAGGCCGCCGAGGGCCCGCAGCCCGATCTCCGACAGCAGCAGCGGGAACCAGATGCTCAGCAGTCCGACCATGACGCGGGCGGCCAGGAACAGCACGCCCTGGGCGCTGGCGCGGTACCGGGTGGCGAAGAGCTCGCTCGTCCACAGGCCGTAGAACGCCTGTGCGCCGATGCCCGACGAGACGCCCCACGCCACGGCGAAGAACAGCAGGGTGCCGAGGTTGGCGGGCGCGTAGATGAGGACTGCCCACGCGATGATCGCCAGCACGGCCCCGGCGGCGTAGAGCGCGCGGCGGCTGACCCGGTCGGCGTACCGCATGAAGCCGAAGTACGTCGCGGCCACGGTGCAGCCCCAGACCAGGATCTGCAACCCGTACTGCTCGGTGACGCTCGTGACCCCGGTCGCCGCGTACACCCGGGGCTGGAAGATGCCGGCCTGTCCGGCGACGGTGTTCCAGAGCGCGTAGACGCCGAACAGGAACAGCATCGCGGTCAGGTTCTTCCGGCGGCTGAACAGCTGCGTGATCCCGTGGAAGAAGTTCGCCGTGCCGGTGGCCGCGCGCTCGTCCTTCCAGATCGCCGACTCGGGCAGCCCGCGGCGGAGCCACCACACGATCGCGGCGACGACGAACAGGTGGGCGAAGATGAGGCGGCTGCCGAGCAGGCCGAGCGGTGCGGCGGCGATCGCCAGGGCGAACCCGACCATCGGCCCGATCGACCACGCGAGCTGCGCCGTGCCGACGTGGGCCGCACGCTTGTCCGCGGGGGCCTGCTCGGCGATGTAGGTCCAGCTCGCCGGCACGCCCGCACCGACGGCGATGCCGGTCAGGATGAAGCCGACCAGGAGCATGCCGTAGCTGCCGGCGAACACCGCGAGCAGGATGCCGAGCATGTAGAGGAGCAGGTCGTACGTGTAGATGAACTTCCGGCCGAACCGGTCGCACAGCGGTCCGCCGACGATCGCGCCGAGGGCGGCACCGAAGGCGTTCGCCGACAGGCTCGCGAGCAGGCCGACCTCGAGGTCGCCGATCCGGAACTCGGCCTGCCAGAGGCTCAGGCTCGTGGCGATCGCGATGATCGACCCCGACTCGATGTAGTTCGACATGGCCACCGAGACGGTGGCCTTCCAGCCCGTGGTGTTCCGGGCTCCGATGCGGACCGCCATTGGTCCTCCGTTCGCGTGTTCGTCGGTGAATCGTTTCAACGGGACGACGAGGACGATAGCGCTCCGGTGTGCGCGCTGGCAAGAGCGGGTTCGCCGGGCCGGTCCTCGCACCGTGCGGGGGCAGTCGACGCGACCACCCCACGGACGGGAGGCCCGGCACCGGCCCGCCCCGCGCCTCCCGTCCGCGTTTTCCACAGATCACGGCGCGGGCCGACCGCGCGGACCGCGCCGATGCCAGGATGGCCACATGGCGGTCAGTGTGCGAGAGGTGGCAGCGCTCGCGGGCGTGTCCCTCGGCACGGTGTCGAACGTGCTGAACCGCCCCGACAAGGTCGCGCCCGGCACGGTGGAACGCGTGCAGTCGGCGATCGCGACGCTCGGGTTCGTCCGCAACGACTCCGCACGGCAGCTCCGGGCCGGACGCAGCTCCACCGTCGGGCTCATCGTGCTCGACGGCGGCAACCCGTTCTTCACCGACGTCGCCCGGGGCGCCGAGGACGCCGCGATGGACAACGGCCTCGCGGTGCTGATCGGCAACTCCGACGAGTCGACCGACCGCGAACGCACCTACGTCGACCTGTTCGAGGAACGCCGTGTCGCCGGACTCCTGATCTCCCCCGCCGGTGACGACCTGTCCCGGCTCGCGCGGCTGCGCGACCAGGGCACCGCCGTGGTGCTGGTGGACCGTCGGGCCGACGACGAGCACTTCGCCTCGGTCTCGGTCGACGACATCGCCGGCGGCCGCATCGCGGTCGAGCACCTCGCGGCGATCGGCCGCACGCACATCGCCTTCGTCGGCGGGCCGTTCGGCATCCGCCAGGTCGCCGACCGGCACGCCGGGGCACTCGCCGCCGCACAGGCCGCGGGCATCCGGCTCGAAGCCCTGCCGACCACCTCGCTGTCCGTGCTCGAAGGGCGCCGCATCGGCGAAGCGATCCAGGCCCGCCCGGCCGCCGAACGCCCGGACGCCGTCTTCGCCGCCAACGACCTGCTCGCCGTCGGGCTGGAACAGGCCTTCATCATGCGCGGCACCATCGCGGTGCCCGAGCAGATCGCCATCGTCGGCTACGACGACATCGCGTTCGCCGAGTCCGCCGTGGTCCCGCTGACGTCGGTGCGGCAACCCGCGCAGGACCTCGGTCGCCGCGCGATCGAACTCCTGACGAAGCAGGTCGAGCAGGGGCAGGACATCGACCTCGAGCACGTGGAGTTCACACCGGAGCTCGTGGTGCGGCAGTCCTCCGTCGCCGACGCCTAGGGCGAGGTCCGGACACGGCTCCCCCGCCGCCTACGATCGGAGCATGGTGCATGTCCCCCGGCGCGACGGTCCGCCGAGCGTGCACCACGTCGCAGCCCGGGCCGGGGTGTCGCTCGCCACGGTCTCGAACGTCCTGAACCACCCCGAGCGGGTCGCCGACGCGACCGCCGCACGCGTGCGGGACGCGATCGACGCGCTCGGGTACACACCGAACCGCAACGCCCGGGCGCTGGTGTCCGGCAGCACGCGCGCGATCGGCCTGGTGGTGATGTCGCTGCGGAACTCCCTGTTCAGCGACATGGTCAACGGCGCACAGCTGGCCGCGCGGGAACGCGGCTTCACCCTGCTGATCACCAGCAGCGAGGACGACCTGCAGGCACAGGGCGAACACCTCGCCTACCTCGAGAGCGCCCGGGTGTCGGGGATCCTGCTCGCCTCGATGACGGAATCCCGCGACCAGGTCGAGGTCGCGCGGCGCCACGGCCGACCCGTCGTGTACGTCAACCACGAGCCGACCGAACTCGACGCGTGCGCGGTGGTCGTGGACAACGAGCAGGCCGGGTTCCTGGCGACCGAGCACCTGATCGAGCGCGGGTGCCGACGCATCGGGTTCGTGAGCGCCCGTCCGGACCTGCAGCCCGTCGACCGGCGACGGGCCGGCGTGCTGCGGGCCGTCGCGGCACACCCGGGGGTCGAGCTCGTCGACGTCGACGCCGGGGACATCGACCCTCCGGGTGGCACCGACGCCGGGCTCCGCATCGCCCGGATGCCCTCGGACGAACGCCCCGACGGGGTGCTCGGAGTGACCGACCTGCTCGCGATGGCCGTCGTCTCCGAGCTCCGAGCCGCCGGGATCCGTGTCCCCGAGGACATCCCCGTGTCGGGCTGCGACCACAACTCCGTGGCGTGGGGCGGTGCGGTGCCGCTGACCTCGGTGACGATGCACGGCTCGGAGATGGGTGCGGCCGCGGTGGAGCTGCTGCTCGAGGAACTCACCGACCCGATGCACGTGCACCGGACCGTCGTGCTCGGCAGCGAGCTGGTGCCGCGCGAGAGCACGCTCGGTCGCGAGGGCGCGGCCGCAGCAGCCGCCGCAGCCGTCGTCGCGGGCACGATCACGTCGAGCGACCCGAGGCGCACCGAGGCCTGACCACGTCAGCCGAGACTCGGCCAGGCGGACAGGACTCGCCCTCGCACGGCCGCATCGTGCCCGCGGAGCCGAGACTCGGCCTGCGGACGCGACCCGGCACCGGACGGGAGGCGCGGGGCGGCGCCGACACGGGCCTCCCGGCCGGCGGGCGGCGCGACCAGCGCACGGTGCAGCGCCGCGCGTCGGCGGACGAATGGACAAGCGAGCGACCACCCCGTACACCGCACCGCACCCGCTCCGCGGGATCGCGTAACGAAATCGGCACAGCGATTGACACGCTTCAATCCGCGTGGTTCCATCCTGATTGAAACGTTCTAAAACGCAGTAACCGGACCCCGCGACGGCGCGGGATCCGGGTCCGTTTCACCCGGGGTACCCAGCCCCGGGCCTTACGAGGAGGTAAGGAATGTCAGTTCGTTCCATGACCAAGCGCGCGATCGCCATCGGCGGCGCGACGGTCCTGATCGGCGGGCTCGCAGCGTGCTCGTCCGGCGGCTCCGCCGACGAAGGCGGCGGCAAGGTCGAGATCACCTACCAGGCCGACAACGCGCCGGCCACCGCGGCCACCGCGAAGCCGCTCATCGAGGCCTTCGAGAAGGCCAATCCCGGCATCACCGTCAAGTTCGACACCCGGCCCCAGGGCACCGACGGCGACAACCTGATCAAGACCCGACTGTCGACCGGCGAGGCCGCCGACGTCTTCAACTACAACTCCGGCTCGCTCATGCAGGCCCTCAACCCGGACAACACCCTGGTGGACCTGTCCGACGAGAAGTGGGCGGGCGACGTCGACCCGCAGTTCACCAAGGTCGTCAGCACCGACAAGGGCATGTACGGCGCCCCGTTCGGCACGAGCTTCGGCGGTGCGGTGCTCTACAACACGAAGGTCTACGACGACCTCGGTCTCGAGGTCCCGACCACCTGGGACGAGTTCATCAGCAACAGCGAGGAGATCAAGGACGCCGGCGACGTCGCCCCGATCATCCAGACCTACGGCGACACCTGGACCAGCCAGCTGTTCGTCCTCGGCGACTTCGCGAACATCACCGCACAGGACGAGAAGTGGGCGGACGACTACACCGCCAACAAGGAGTCCTACGCCGACGAACCCGCACTCGCCGGGTTCGAGCACCTCGCCGAGGGCAAGGACAAGGACCTGTACAACGAGGACTACGCCTCGGCCACGCAGGCGAACGGCCTGAAGATGCTGGCCGACGGCACCGGCGCGCAGTACCCGATGCTCACGAACGCGATCTCGGCGATCCAGCAGGACTCCCCCGAGGCGGTCGAGGACATCGGCGCGTTCGCCCTGCCCGCCGAGGACGCCGCGGACACGAACCTGACGATCTGGGAGCCGAACGGCCTGTACATCCCGAAGACCACCACGGGCGACAAGCTGGCGGCGGCGAAGAAGTTCATCGCCTTCGCGAACTCGTCCGAGGGCTGCCAGGTGCAGAACGACACCGGCACCCCCGGTGGCCCGTACGTCATCTCGACCTGCTCGCTGCCGGACGACGTACCCCCGATGATCGACGACCTGCAGAAGTACCTGGACGACGGCAAGGCGAGCCCGGCGCTCGAGTTCCTGTCCCCGATCAAGGGCCCGAACCTCGAGAAGATCTGCGTGCAGGTCGGCTCGGGCATCACCACCGCGGCCAAGGGTGCTGACCAGTACGACGACGACGTCGTGCAGCAGGCACAGCAGCTCGGCATCAAGGGCTGGTGACCGGCGTGACCGCGACCCTCACGACGGCGGTGGCCCCGCCGCAGACCCGCAAGGCCGGTCGGCCCGGACCAGCGCGCAAGCGGATGCGCTCGTTCTACCCCGCGTGGTTCTTCATCCCGGCGATCGCGCTGTACGTCGTGTTCTTCGCGGTCCCGACCTTCGCCGGGTTCTACTTCTCGCTCACCCGCTGGACGCTGTTCGACCAGACCTTCATCGGCTTCGACAACTTCGTCCGGTTCTTCCAGGACCCGCAGCTCGTCTCCGGGTTCGTGCACACCTTCCAGTACGGCTTCGTGACGAGCGCGGCGAAGGTGGTCCTCGGACTGGCCCTCGCCCTGCTCCTCACGTCGCCCGTGCTGGGGCGCGGCTACCTGCGGGCGGTCGTGTTCTTCCCGGTGCTCGTGTCGACCATCGGCATCGGCATCACGTTCAAGGCGCTGATGGACCCGTTCCACGGGATCATCAACGGTGTGTTGGGTTCGGTCGGCCTGCCCACCCCCGGGTGGTTGACCGACCCGGCGCTCGCGCTGTGGAGCGTCGCCGCGGTGGACGTCTGGAAGGGCGTCGGCATCGCGACGCTCATCTTCATCGCCGGCATCGTGGCGATCCCGCAGGAGTACTTCGAGGCGGCACGGGTCGACGGCGCGAGCGCGTGGTCGATCTTCCGGAACATCACGTTGCCGCTGTCCCGCCCCGCGATGGGCACCGTCATCATCCTGTCGCTCATCGGCGGCCTGCGGTCGTTCGACCTGATCTGGGCGATGACCGGCGGCGGGCCGGGGTTCACGAGCGACGTGATCGCGAGCGTGATCTACAAGCAGTACCAGGCCGGTTTCTACGGCCTGTCCACCGCCGGCAACGTGGTCCTGTTCGTCGTCGTCACGGCGATCATGGTGCCCGTCTCATGGCTCCTCAACCGCAAGGAGGCGGACCTGTGACCGCCGTCACCACCCCCGGAACCGGTCACGCGTCGGCGTCCGGCAGCCGCCGCCCCACACCGGCGAGCCGGAACCGCCACCCCGGGCGCGCCCGCAGGTGGATCATCGGCTCGATCGCCATCGTCGTCAGCTTCGTCGTGTTCCTGGTGCCGTTCGTCTTCGTCCTGCTCCAGGCGGCGAAGAACCCGGCCGAGGCGAACCAGCTCGGCTTCAGCCTGCCGACCGACTGGCAGCTGTGGCAGAACCTGCAGGCGGTGTTCCAGAGCGGCGACGGAGGCATCCTCCGCGCGTTCTGGAACAGTGCCCTGCTCACCGTCGGCAGCGTGACCGTGATGGTGGTGTTCTCCGCGATGGTCGGGTACGTCCTGCAGCGGCGACCGAGCCGGTGGAACGGCCTGATCAACTTCTTCGTGCTGGCGGGGCTCATCGTGCCGCCGGCGATCGTGCCGACCATCTGGGTGCTGCAGGGGCTCAACCTGTTCAAGACCATGGGCGGGATGATCCTGATCGAGGCGACGTTCGGCCTGTCCTTCTGCATCCTGCTGTTCCGGGCGTTCGTCGCGACGATCCCGAAGGAACTCGACGAGGCCGCCGTGCTCGACGGCGCCGGCCCGATCCGCCTGTTCTTCGGGGTGGTGCTGCCGCTGCTGAAGCCGGTGATCATCACGGTCGTGCTCGTGCAGTCGGTGACGGTGTTCAACGACTTCACCAACCCGCTGTACTTCCTGCCGGGGTCCGAGAACGCGACGGTGCAGCAGACGCTCTACGCGTTCCAGAGCCAGTCGGTCAGCCAGCTGAACCTGCTGTTCACCGACGTGCTGCTCATCACGATCCCGCCGCTGATCCTCTACGTCTTCTTCAACCGTCAGATCGTCGCCGGCATGACCAGCGGCGCCGTCAAGGGCTGACCGCCCACCCCGGTCTGGAGGCGCGACGCGCCTCCGCCACACCGCCCGCCCGGGCGCACGGCCGGGCCAACGACCCCGCACCGGTCGACGACGACCGGTCGCGTGAAAGGACCATCACATGACCACCTGGACCGCACCGTTCATCGCGGCCGACAGCGACCTCGGCAGCGCCCCGATCCTGCGTCGGGAGTTCACCCTCGACGACGGGCACGGCGCCGTCACAGCCGCCACGCTCGACGTCAGCGCACTCGGCGTCGTCGAGGCCTGGCTCGGCGGACAGCGCGTCTCCGACCACCTGCTCGAACCGGGGTGGACGAGCTACGAGTGGCGCATCCGCGTCGTGTCCCACGACGTCACGCCACACCTCGTCGACGCGGCACCGGGCGATCCCGCGGTGCTCGCGCTCATCGTCGGCAACGGTTGGGCCGCCGGACGCCTGGCCTGGGGCGGCGGTGGCGGCTGGTACACGGACGAGCGCGCCGGGTTCGCCGAACTCCGGATCACCTTCACCGACGGGCACGAGCAGCGCGTGACGACCGACACCGACTGGCAGGCCCTGTCGAGTGCGATCACCGCGGACCAGCTCTACGACGGGCAGGACATCGACGCCCGACTCCGCGACGGCTCGTTCCTGACGCCCGGCGAGGTCACCGTGCCCAGCGTCGACGGCCACCAGGGCCGCACGAGCACGGTGCACACGGTCGACATCGGCGAGCGCGAACTCGTCGCCGACACGGTGCCGCCGGTGCGTCCGCTTGCCGAGATCGCCCCGGTCGAGATCTGGACGAGCCCGTCGGGAGCGACCCTGGTCGACTTCGGCGTGAACCTGGTCGGCTGGGTCCGGGTCACCGCGACCGGCCCGGCCGGCACGGTGCTCACCCTGCAGCACGCCGAGGTGCTCGAGCACGACGAGCTCGGCACCCGCCCCTTGCGCACCGCGAAGGCGACGGACCACTTCACCCTGCGCGGTGACGACGAGCCCGAGACGTTCGAGCCCCGCTTCACGTTCCACGGGTTCCGCTACGCGCAGGTCGACGGCTGGCCGGGCACGCACGACGAACTCCGCGCCGCGGTCACCGCCGTGCAGGTCGGCTCGGACCTCACCCGCACCGGCACCTTCGAATCGAGCCACGAACTGCTGAACACCTTCCACGACAACGTCGTCCGGGGCATGCAGGGCAACTTCCTGAGCGTGCCGACGGACTGCCCGCAGCGCGACGAGCGACTCGGCTGGACGGGCGACATCGCCGCGTTCGCGCCGACGGCCTCGTACCTGTTCGACACGCGGACCTTCCTGGCCGACTGGCTGCGCGACGTCTGGCTCGAGCAGCAGCACGCCGACGGGGTCATCCCGTTCGTGGTGCCGGACGTGCTGAAGTACTCCCCCGCCGAGGACTTCGGCAAGCCCGACGCGACCGCCGTCTGGTCGGACGCCGGCGTCTGGGTGCCGTGGACCCTGTACCAGGCGTACGGCGACACCGCGGTGCTCGAGGAGCAGTTCGACTCGATGGCCGCACACCTGCGCCGGGTCCGTGACCACCTGTCCCCGGAGGACCTGTGGGACACCGTGTTCCAGTTCGGCGACTGGCTCGACCCGGACGCCCCGCCCGAGGCCCCGGCCGACGCGAAGGCCGACAAGGGCGTCGTCGCGACGATCTGCGCCTACCGGTCCGCGACGATCGTGGCGGACGCGGCGGAGCTGTTGGGTGGTCACGAGGCGGAAGCGGCGGAGTTCCGGGAACTCGCCACGCGCCTCCAGGCCGGGTACCGCACCCACTACCTGCAGGACGACGGGCGGATCCTGTCGGACGCGACCACGGTGTACACGCTGGCGATCGTGTTCGGGATCCTGTCCGAGCAGGAGCAGGCCGTGGCCGGCGAGCGTCTCGCCGAGCTGGTCGAGGCGTCCGGGTACCGGATCTCGACGGGCTTCGCGGGGACGCCCTTCATCACCGACGCGCTGACGCAGACGGGCCACCTGGAGGACGCCTACCGACTGCTGCTGCAGACCGAGTGCCCTTCGTGGCTGTACCCGGTGACGATGGGCGCGACGACGGTGTGGGAGCGCTGGGACTCGATGCTGCCGGACGGCACGATCAACCCGGGTGAGATGACCTCGTTCAACCACTACGCACTCGGTGCCGTGGCGGACTGGATGCACCGGGTGGTGGGTGGCCTGTCGCCGCTGTCACCGGGGTACTCGGCCGTCCTGATCGCGCCGCAGCCGGGCGGTGGACTGACGTGGGCGGAGACCTCGCTCGACACGGTGCACGGGCACGTCGCCGTGCGGTGGGAGCTCGTCGACGGGGAGTTGCGCGTCCGGGCGACCGTGCCCGAGGGCGTCTCGGCCCTGGTGCGCCTGCCGGGTGCCCCCGAGCAGCGCGTCGGCGCGGGCACGCACGACCTGCGCGCGCCTGCCGCGGTCCCCGCCGCGTAGGGGCCTGGCTCGCAAAACACCGGTGTTCGCGCGTCGAACCCCCGAACGCGCGTGTTCAACACGTGAACACCGGTGTTTTGCGGCACCACCCCACCCACCACGCTTGCGCGGCCCCCGCGCAGCGCGTACCGTATGAAACGATTCAATCGCACACGAGGAAGTGACACGATGACATCGACCCCGAGCTTCGCCGGCATCGCCGACCAGCTGGCACGACAGCAGATCGAGCTGCCCAGCTGGGCCTTCGGCAACTCCGGCACCCGCTTCAAGGTGTTCAGCACGCCGGGCACTCCGCGCGACCCCTACGAGAAGATCGCCGACGCCGCCCAGGTGCAGGAGTACACCGGCCTGGCCCCCACCGTCGCGCTGCACATCCCGTGGGACCTGGTGGACGACTTCGCCGACCTCAAGCGCCACGCCGAGGAGCACGGGGTGTCCCTCGGTACCGTCAACTCGAACACGTTCCAGGACGACGACTACAAGTTCGGTGCCCTGACCCACGTCGACGAGACGATCCGGCAGAAGGCGATCGACCACCACCTGCGTTGCATCGACGTGATGGACGCCACCGGCAGCCGCGACCTGAAGATCTGGCTCGCCGAGGGCTCGAACTACCCCGGGCAGGAGGACATGCGCTCCCGCCAGGACCGCCTGCACGAGTCGCTCAGCACGATCTACGACCGCCTCGGCGCCGACCAGCGACTGGTGCTCGAGTACAAGTTCTTCGAGCCGTCGTTCTACCACACGGACGTCCCCGACTGGGGCACCAGCTACGTGCAGACGGCGGCACTCGGGCCGAAGGCGATGGTCTGCCTCGACACCGGGCACCACGCCCCCGGCACGAACATCGAGTTCATCGTGATGCAGCTCCTGCGCCTCGGCAAGCTCGGTTCCTTCGACTTCAACTCGCGCTTCTACGCCGACGACGACCTGATCGTGGGCGCCGCGGACCCGTTCCAGCTGTTCCGGATCCTGGTCGAGGTCATCCGCGGCGGCGGCTACGACAACCCCGACGTGGCGTTCATGCTCGACCAGTGCCACAACGTCGAGGACAAGATCCCCGGCCAGATCCGCTCGGTGCTCAACGTGCAGGAGATGACGGCTCGCGCGCTGCTCCTCGACCGCGTCGCACTGACCGCCGCGCAAGAGGCGCACGACGTCCTCGGCGCCAACGAGGTCTTCATGGACGCGTACCAGACCGACGTCCGGAAGGACCTCGCCGCTTGGCGCGAGTCCCGCGGGCTGCCGGCGAACCCGATGCGCGCCTACCTGGAGTCCGGGTACCAGCAGTCGATCGCAGCGGACCGCGTCGGCGGCGTCCAGGCCGGCTGGGGCGCGTAGGAACATGACGAACACAGTGGAGGCACGGGTGGACCCCGCAATGCACGGCACCGACGCAGACACCACGATCCGGGCGCTGGTCGCGCGCTCGAACGCGCTCGGCTCGGATCCGCGGATCACGAACTACGCGGGCGGGAACACCTCCGCCAAGGGCACCGACACCGACCCCGTCACGGGCGAACCGGTCGAGCTGCTCTGGGTGAAGGGCTCCGGGGGCGACCTCGGCACCCTCACCCCGGCGGGCCTCGCGGTCCTGCGCGTCGACCGCGTCCGTGCCCTCCAGGACGTCTACCCCGGGGTGGAGCGCGAGGACGAGATGGTCGCCGCCTTCGACTACACGCTGCACGGCAAGGGCGGTGCAGCGCCGTCGATCGACACCGCGATGCACGCCCTCGTCGACGCCGCCCACGTCGACCACCTGCACCCCGACGCCGGCATCGCGATCGCCACGGCGGCGGACGGTCCGGCCCTGACCGAGCGGATCTTCGGTGACAGGGTCGTCTGGGTGCCGTGGCGCCGACCCGGGTTCCAGCTCGGGCTCGACATCGCCGCCGTGCAGCGCGACCACCCGGACGCCGTCGGCACGATCCTGGGCGGCCACGGCATCACGGCCTGGGGTGACACGAGCGACGAGGCCGAAGCGAACTCCCGCTGGATCATCGACACCGCCGAGCAGTACCTCGCGGCCAACGGCACCGCCGACCCGTTCGGCCCGGTCCGTCCCGGGTACGAGGCCCTGCCCACCGAGGAACGCCGTGCACGCGCCGCCACCCTCGCCCCGACGATCCGCGGCATCGCCGGACACGACAAGCCCGTCGTCGGTCGGTTCACCGACACCGACGTCGTGCTCGACTTCCTGGCGAGCGAGCAGGCACCGCGCCTCGCAGCGCTGGGCACGAGCTGCCCGGACCACTTCCTGCGCACCAAGGTCAAGCCGCTCGTCCTCGACCTGCCCGCAACGGCGAGCGTCGACGAGCAGACCGCCCGCCTGCACGAACTGCACGAGCAGTACCGCGCGGACTACCAGGCGTACTACGACCGGCACCGGGCGCCGGACTCCCCCGCGATCCGCGGCGCCGACCCGCTCATCGTGCTGGTCCCCGGCGTCGGGATGTTCTCGTACGGCAAGGACGCCCAGACCGCCCGCGTCGCCGGCGAGTTCTACGTCAACGCCATCAACGTGATGCGCGGTGCCGAGTCCGTCAGCACCTACGCCCCCATCGACGAGGCCGAGAAGTTCCGGATCGAGTACTGGGCACTCGAAGAGGCGAAGCTGCAGCGGATGCCCGCGCCCAGGAAGCTCGCGACGCGCATCGCCCTGGTCACCGGGGCAGCGTCCGGCATCGGCAAGGCGATCGCGAAGCGCCTGGCGGCCGAGGGTGCCGCCGTCGTCATCGCCGACCTCGACCTGGCGAAGGCGCAGGAGACCGCCGCCGAGATCGGCGACGGCGACCGCGCGATCGGCGTGGCCGCGAACGTGACGGACGCCGCCGCGATCGACCGGGCGATCCAGCAGACCCTGCTGCACTTCGGCGGCCTCGACCTCGTCGTCAACAACGCGGGGCTGTCGCTGTCCAAGAGCCTGCTCGAGACCACCGAGCAGGACTGGGACCTGCAGCACGACGTGATGGCGAAGGGTTCGTTCCTGGTGTCGAAGGCCGCCGCGAAGGTCCTCATCGAGCAGGGCCTGGGCGGCGACATCGTCTACATCTCGTCGAAGAACTCGGTGTTCGCCGGGCCGAACAACATCGCCTACTCCGCCACGAAGGCCGACCAGGCCCACCAGGTGCGGCTGCTCGCGGCCGAGCTCGGTGAGCACGGCGTCCGCGTCAACGGCATCAACCCCGACGGGGTCGTGCGCGGCTCCGGCATCTTCGCGAGCGGCTGGGGTGCCAACCGCGCCAAGACGTACGGCATCGAGGAGCAGGACCTCGGCAGGTTCTACGCGCAGCGCACGATCCTGAAGCGCGAGGTCGTGCCCGAGAACGTCGCGAACGCCGTCTACGCCATCTGCACCGACGACTTCTCGCACACCACCGGCCTGCACGTGCCCGTCGACGCGGGCGTCGCCGCGGCCTTCCTGCGGTAGCGACGAGCAGGAGCACGAGCATGCACACCAGCGGCAGCGTCGCCGCGGTCGACCTCGGGGCCACCAGCGGCCGGGTGATCGTCGGCCACGTCGACCAGTACGGGGTCCGGATGGACCACGTCGCACGGTTCCCGAACGGCCCCGTCACCCTGCACGAGGGCGACGACGACACCGGCCGCGACGCCCTGCACTGGGACGTCGTCGAGCTGTACCGGCAGGTGACCGAGGGGCTGCGGCGTGCGTTCGCCGAGCACCCCGCGATCGCCAGCGTCGGCATCGACTCGTGGGCGGTCGACTACGGCCTGCTCCGCGACGGCCGACTGCTCGGGCTGCCGTCGCACTACCGCGACGACCGGCACCAGGGCGGTGTCGTCCCCGTGCACGACCGGATGCACGCCGCCGAGCTGTACGCCCGGAACGGCCTGCAGCACCTGCCGTTCAACACCCTGTTCCAGTGGGCTGCCGACCCGTCGCTGCAACTCGCACAGCGTGCGCTGCTCGTGCCCGACCTGCTCGGGTACTGGCTGACGGGGGTCGAGGCGGCCGAACGCACGAACGCCTCGACGACCGGGGCACTGAACGCGACCACCCGTGGGTGGGACCCGGCGGTGCGGGCTGCTGCGGGCCTCCCGGCCGGGCTGCTGCCCACGCTGCGCGACCCGGGCGACCGACTCGGCCCCCTGCTGCCGTCCGTTGCCGAGCTCGTCGGCGGGCAGGCCGACGTGACGCTGGTCGGCTCGCACGACACGGCGAGCGCCGTCGTCGCGGTCCCCGCGACGGAGCCGGACTTCGCCTACATCTCGTCGGGCACGTGGTCGCTCGTCGGCGTCGAGCTCGACGCGCCCGTCCTGTCGGACGCGGCGCGACGCGCGAACTGCACGAACGAGGGCGGTGTCGACGGTCGCGTCCGGTTCCTGAAGAACGTGTCCGGACTGTGGTTGCTGTCGGAGAGCGTCCGCACCTGGGAGCGCGGTGGCGACCAGGTCGACCTGGAGGCCCTGCTCGCCTCCGCCGCGGCCGTCACCGCCCCGGTCCCCGTCTTCGACCCCGCGGACGAGTCGTTCACCGCACCCGGCGACATGCCGGCGCGGATCGCAGCGTGGTGCGCGGCGCACGGGATGAGCGCCCCCGCCTCGCGCGCGGAGTTCGTCCGGAGCATCCTCGAGTCGCTCGCGACGGCGTACGCCGAGACCCTGCGCACCATCGCCGACGTGACCGGCAAGGCCATCCGGGTCGTGCACGTCGTGGGCGGCGGCTCGCAGAACCGGCTGCTCTGCCAGCTGACCGCGGACCGGACCGGCCTGCCGGTCGTGGCGGGGCCGGTCGAGGCCACCGCGCTCGGCAACGTGCTGGTGCAGGCGCGCGCCGTCGGACTCGCGGGCCTCGGAGGGGCTTCACTGGAGGCACTCCGCAGCATCGTCGCACGGAGCGTCGAGCCCGTGCGGTACACCCCCTCGGCGTCGTCGCGCGCCGATCCCGATCGATCCCCCGTCAGGAGCCACGCATGACCACGACCGACGACCAGCACCGGATCGACCCCGCAACAGGCGCACCGGCACCCGCGACCGGCGCCGCGTCCGCCGCCCGCACGCGGGTCAAGCGGCAGCTGCCGACGGTGCGGGACCTCGCGCCGCTCATGCAGTTCAAGAAGCCTTCGCTGCCGGGTCGGCGTCAGCGCCTCGAACAGGCCTTGACGATCTGGGACCTGCGGGACATCGCCGCCCGTCGCACCCCGAAGGCCGCGTTCGACTACACCGAGGGCGCGGCCGAGGCGGAGATCTCCCTCGCCCGTGCCCGGCAGGCGTTCGAGGACATCGAGTTCACCCCGGCGATCCTGCGGGACGTGTCGAGGGTGGACACCTCGCGTCAGGTGCTCGGGGCGCCGGTGTCCTACCCGTTCGGCATCGCGCCGACGGGCTTCACGCGGATGATGCAGACCGAGGGCGAGCGGGCCGGTGCCCGGGCCGCCGGACGTGCCGGCATCCCGTTCTCGCTCTCCACCATGGGCACCACCGCGATCGAGGACGTCCGCGACGCCAACCCGCACGGGCGCAACTGGTTCCAGCTGTACATGTGGAAGGACCGCGAGAAGTCGATGGCGCTGGTCTCCCGCGCCCAGCAGGCCGGCTTCGACACCCTGCTCGTCACCGTGGACGTCCCCGTCGCGGGTGCGCGGCTGCGGGACAAGCGGAACGGGTTCTCGATCCCGCCACAGCTGAGTGCCCGGACCGTGGTGAACGCGATCCCGCGGCCGTGGTGGTGGTTCGACTTCCTGACCACCGAGCCGCTGGCGTTCGCGTCGCTCGACCGCTGGTCCGGCACCGTCGGCGAGCTGCTCGACCACATGTTCGACCCGACCGTCACCTACGAGGACCTCGCCTGGATCCGTGACCAGTGGCAGGGCAAGGTCGTCGTGAAGGGCGTGCAGTCGCTGGCCGACGCCAAGCGCCTGGCGGACCTGGGGGTCGACGGCATCACGCTGTCGAACCACGGCGGCCGGCAGCTGGACCGCGCCCCGGTGCCCTTCCACCTGCTGCCCTCCGTCGTCAAGGAGGTCGGGAAGGACACCGAGGTGCACCTCGACACGGGCATCATGTCCGGCGCCGACATCGTGGCTGCCGTGGCCCTCGGCGCGAAGTTCACGATGGTCGGCCGTGCCTACCTGTACGGGCTGATGGCCGGCGGCGAGGCCGGGGTGGACCGGATGATCCAGATCCTGTCCGAGCAGATCGAGCGGACCATGCGGCTGCTCGGGGTGGCCTCGCTCGATGAGCTCGAGCCGGGGCACGTGACGCAGCTGCAGCGGTTGCAGCCGATCCCCCGGGTCTGACCCGTCGGCTCGCCGCGCGTTGCACCGTGCACGTTCGACGGTCGGACACCGGGCGTTCGTCGGTCGATTTCCGTGACGCCCCCCGAACGGGTCACAAATGATGCAAGATGTCCGTGGACGTGTCAACGAAACCCTCGGCATCCGGCCGGCTGATGCGTCCGTCCCTCCCCGCATCCTGCGCCCGAGCATCCACGAGGAGCCCGACATCTCGACCCGAAGCACGTGCACGCCCTCGCGCGGCACGACCCCACGGAACACGTCCACGCCCCTGACCACCCGAGGGGGCACCCGATGATCCGCCACCGCGCGATCCTCGCGATCGCGACCGCCGGCGCCCTGGTCCTCGGCGTCCCCACCGCCGCCTCCGCCCGCACCTGGTGGGG
The DNA here is from genome assembly GCF_003234595.1 of Curtobacterium sp. MCPF17_051. Lineage (NCBI taxonomy): Bacteria > Bacillati > Actinomycetota > Actinomycetes > Micrococcales > Microbacteriaceae > Curtobacterium > Curtobacterium sp. MCPF17_051. The sequence goes on from NZ_QKSE01000018.1 coordinate 50,130, forward strand.
CTGGGACGGCGAACGCCGCTGGCACAACGCCCCGGTGAACCCCACCCCGACGCCGGCCCCGGACGAGACGGAGACCCCGGCCCCCACCGACGAGTGGACCCCGGATGCTGAGTCCGAGCAGGACTCGGCGCCGATCGAGGACTCCGCCCCCGTCGCCGAGCCCGCGCCCGAGGCCGCGCCGGAGGCGGCACCCGAAGCGGATGGATCCCCCGCGGACCTCTCCGCGATCGCACCGGACGCCTCGTTCGTCGAGGACTTCACCAAGAACGCGGTCACCGGCCTGGTCTCGTCGCTCTACCCGCAGTCGTGGCAGGCCTACCCCGACGGCACCTCGGGCATCTACGCGCCGAGCAAGACCGTGTCGGTGCACGACGGCGTGATGGACGTCGCCCTCGGCACCGGTGCCGGAGCGGCCGGCACCTTCGGCTCCTCCGACGGCGCCTGGGACCACGTCGGTGGCTCGTTCTCGGTCCGCGCGAAGGCGACCGGCGGCGACGGCAACGGCGCGGCCTTCATGCTGTGGCCGACGTCGAACGTGTGGGCCGACGGCGAGATCGACTTCCCCGAGGGCAACTTCGAGGACAGCCCCTCGGTGTTCCACCACTCGATGACCCCGGGCAAGGAAGCCGAGCGCGTCCAGCTCGGCACCGGCGTCTCGTGGCGCGACTGGCACACCTACAAGGTCGACTGGGTCCCCGGTGAGTCCGTCACGTACAGCGTCGACGGCAAGGTCCTGGGCACCGTCACCCACGACGTGCCGACGACCCCGCACCGCTTCATGTTCCAGGTCGGCAACTGGGGCGAGAAGGGCAACCTGCTCATCGACTGGGTCTCGACGACCGAGTAGCGTCCGCAGCTCCACCCGAGACGGACGGGAGGCCCGGTGCCGGCTGGCACCGGGCCTCCCGTCCGTCTGCGTGGTCGCGTCTGCTTGCCGCAGCGCGCCCTGCGGAGCCTGTGGGCTAGTGCTTCTCGTCGACGAGGGCGATGAAACGGCTGCCGATGCCCTCGACCTCACGCCGAGTCAGGCCGGCGGTGAGCTCGGGCGCCTGGTACGGGGCGTGGTAGTCGCACATCAGGTAGTCCCACTCGGGCCACCACTTCTTCGGACGCGCCTCTTCGTCGAAGCCGCAGACCACGCACTCCAGGCGCGTCCAGACCTTCTTGGTGCCGGTGCGGTTGGCGCGGGACTGCACGAGCCAGGCGGGCGGGTCCTGCTCGATCGCGTCGAGCTCCGCTTCGCTCAGGCGCGACGGGATGCCGTGGCGGGTCGCCATCTCGAGGGGGATGTCGAGCCGGACGGCGGCTTCGCGGCGGGAGAGCATCCGTCCAGGGTAGGTCCTGCCACTTCCCACCTCGAACTGTGATGTCGGGGAACCGCCGCCGACCGCTGCCACGGCTGGCGAGACTGGCTCGGAGCTCGCCAACGGCGAGGAGTGGTCCCGGTAGCGAGAGGGCCTCCGACCGCCGACTTCCTTCGCGCGAGCAGTCCGGGTATGGTCTCGATCACTGAGGTAAAAGGCGCCGCGATCTGCGACGCACCCGCACGCGGCATCGAACGAGTCGCCACTTCTTCCCTCGAAGGAGTGCGCCATCGTGTCCCCCAGTCCCGCTCTCACCACCGGGCACGTGCCTGCCGGTGACTCGTCTCCTCGTCTGCGCGACGCCTGGATCGCCCTCGCCGGGCTGTCCGCTGTGTTCCTGTTCGAGATGCTCGACAACTCCGTGCTCAACGTCGCCCTGCCGACGATCGGCCGCGACCTGGGCTCGTCGACGACGGGCCTGCAGTGGGTCTCGGGTGCCTACTCGGTCGCCTTCGGAGGGCTGATGCTGCTCTTCGGCGCCGTCGCCGACCGCATCGGACGCCGTCGGGTCATGCTCGCCGGGCTCGTCCTGCTGGCCCTGGCCAGCCTCGCCACGGCGGTGGTCACGTCGACCGAGCAACTGATCGCCGTGCGGGGAACGATGGGCGTCGCCGCGGCGATGACGACGCCCGGGTCCATGGCGCTGGCGTTCCGCCTCTTCGACGACGAAGGTCTCCGGGTGCGGGCACTCACCGTCATCTCGACGGCCGGGCTCGTGGGGCTGGCCATCGGTCCGACCGTCGGCGGGTTCGTGCTCGCCGTCGCCCCGTGGCAGGTGCTGCTGCTGGCCGACGTGCCGATCGCGGTCCTCGCGCTCATCGGCATCCGGTTCGGTGTCACCCGCGACGAGGCGGCAGGGCTCCGTCGCGATCCGGTCGACGTGGTCGGAGCGCTGCTCGGCACCGTGACCACGGCTGGAGCGCTCGTGGCGCCGACGATCCTGGTCGAGTCCGGAGCCGCCGGCTGGTGGGGGTGGGGCGTCCTCGCGCTCGCCGTCGCCTGCGGAGTGGGGTTCGTCGCCCGCGAGCGGACCGCGCGGCACCCGCTGATCGACCTGCACCTGCTCGCCCGACCACTCGTCTCGAGCGGCCTCGCGTTCAAGGCCGCGTCGGGTCTGGCCGTCGCCGGACTGTCGTACCTCGTGACCCTGCAGCTGCAGTTCGCCTGGGGGTGGTCGCCGGCCCTGGCCGCGGTCGGGACGCTGCCGCAGGTGGTCGTGTTGCTCGTCGGTGGCCGCTTCGTCGGGCCGTTCGTGCAACGGGTCGGCCTGGGCCGCGCCGCCTGGATGAGCGCCGTCTCGGTCGTCTCCGGTCTCGCGGTCTTCGGCGCCCTGAGCCGGTACGGGTACCCGTGGGTGCTCGTCGCGCTCGTGCTCGTCGCCGCCGGCATGCGGGTCGTCGGCGTCGTCGCCGGCGCGTCGGTCCTCACGGGCCTGCCCGCGGACCGCACCTCCGTCGGAGCGGCGCTCGTCGACACCTCGAGCGAGCTCGCGGGCGGTGCCGCCGTTGCCGCGGCGGGGACCATCGTCGCCGCCTTCGTCGCCGGGAGCATCACCACGACCACCTGGACCGCCGCCCGGATCGAGGGCTTCCAGGACGCCCTCACCGTCGCCGGCCTCGGCCTCGCCGCGGTCGCAGCACTGCTCGTCGTGCTCGGCATGCTCGGAGCCCGGCCCACCGTCGAACCGGAAGACGGAGCCCCGGCCGAACCTGCCGACACCACCCCTGCACACACCGACCGGACCACCATCACCGAGGAGACCTCCCGTGCCTGACACCATCGCCCTTCCCCGCCCGCCGTTCGATCCCGAGTTCGTGCCCTTCCTCACCGCCATGGACGCGCGAGGCCGCTTCCACCTCACGACCCAGATGCTGCCGCAGATGCGACAGCTGGACATGACGGAGGCGCAGCTCGACGAAGGGCTGCATGCTCGCGGCCTGGAACGGAGCAGCATCACGATCCCGGGGCACCGCGGCGCCCCGATCGATCTCGCCGTGATCCAACGCACCGGCCGTACCGGTACAGCTGCCCTGGCCTACGCGATCCACGGCGGCGGCATGGTGTTCGGCCACCACCTCGGCAACCTCGACTCCTACGACGAGTGGCTGCTGGTGCACGATGTCGTCCTGGTCAGCCCCGGCTACCGTCTGGCGCCGGAGCACCCGGACCCGTACCCGGTCGAGGACTGCTACGCCGGTCTCCTCTGGGTAGCCGAGCACGCCGACGAACTCGGCATCGACCCGGAGCGCATCGTCCTCGTCGGGCAGAGCGCCGGGGCCGGTCTCGTCGCCGGCACGGCCCTCCTCGCCCGCGACCGACAGGGGCCCTCCGTCATCGGCCAGGTGCTCGTGAGTCCCATGCTCGACGACCGCGACGCGACCCTGTCGGCTCGGCAGTTCGACGGTGTCGGGGTCGCCGACCGGGAGATGACACGGTTCGGCTGGGACGCCTACCTCGGTGACCGGCGTGGTGACGAGGACGTGTCGATCTACGCTGCACCCGGGCGCGCGACCGACCTCACCGGGCTCCCGCCCGCGTACATCGACTGCGGCAGCACCGAGGTGTTCCGCGACGAGACCGTCGCCTACGCCAGCTCGCTGTGGGCGGCAGGAGTCCAGGCGGAACTGCACGTGTGGCCGGGAGCGTTCCACGGATCGACGAGCATGGTGCCCGACGCGACCCTGTCGCAGCGGGCCGTGCAGGCCCTGCGCGAGTTCACCTGGCGCCTCCTCGGCCCGGCCATTTGAGGGCGGCCCCGGCACGAGCGCATCGTGGCGCTCATGCCGGGACCGGGACCGGGACCGGGTCGCAGCATCAGCTAGATCCGATCCAGGCACACCACCGCGACGACGATCGGCCACGCCTCATCATCGAGCTGCACGGACCGCAGCCCCCGCGGCAGAGCTCGTCCGTCATCGGACGCGACGACGACTCCCTGCAGCCCGATGAGGTGCCCCGAACCGCGGCTGTAGTGCACGCGATCGCCGACGACGGGCATGACGATGGTGTCCGCCGCCAGCTCCTCTGCAGCGAGTTCGATGACCGGAGGCCAGGACTCCGTGAGCACCTCGACGGCCTGCCACTCGGACCCGCCGCGCTCGTCGAGCTCTGCATCGCGCAACTCGAGATCCACGATCCTCGCGACCGGCAGGGATTGCGGGCTGATCGTGCGCGCGACACCACATCCGATCGGGACGCTCCTGCTGGCGAGGAAGAGCCCCTCGCGCGCCGTACCGAGCTGCGACGGGACCGGCTCAGCGCCGACCTTGCGGAGTCCGCCGTTCGCTGTCGAGCCGCCTGCGGTGTGCGTTCGCGTAGCACTCGCCTTCGCCGCACCGAGGAGTCGTGGCGCGACCTGAGCTGCTCTCGTCCGCATCGGATCATCGCTGAACTGCGCGCCGAGATCCTTCTTGAACGCGAGGGCGCGAGGCCGTCGCTTGTCGCGCTTTTCCATCGGGTCGCCTTCGGCTCGGCTTCGCGCAGCCTCGAGTCAGGCTGTTCCCGGACCGTACTGCCGGACAACCGGCGCACGCGATGGTTCCTCAGCGACATTGCGGTAACCAGCAACACGATTCGGAGTTCGCGCCGGCGCTGCCCCCGTTCGCTCCGGCCTCGGCCTGCTCAGCGTGCGGGCGCCGCTTCGTCGCGGCGGGCTCTTCGCCGCAGGGCCCGGCGGAACCCCGTGAGCACGGCGCCGCAGTCCGTGCACTCCTACTCGCTCCACCCAACCTGGCCGCAGGTGTCGTAGGCCGCTGTCGACGCCACCGTGGACCCTGCACCACCCGTCCGGACGAAGTACGGCAACGAGACGCCCTGCCGGGTCACGGTCCCGCAACATGCGAGCACTGGCGACCTGACGCCCGATGGTCCACCCGGTACCGACGGGAGGCCCGGTGCCAGCTGGCACCGGGCCTCCCGTCCGCCCTGTGGTCGCGTCGACGACGCGTCAGCCTTCCCAGGGCCAGTACGTCTGGCAGGTCTCGGGGCCGCCGTTCGTCGACGCGCAGACCTGGGTCGGCCCCCAGAGCGCGAAGGCGACGAACGCGACCTGCAGCACCAACAGGCTCAGGCCGACGATGAACAGGGCACGGACGCGGCGACGGTCGTCACGGACGCCGGTCAGCAGCGAACCGAAGGCGGCCAGCAGCCCGCCTGCCGGGACCACGAGTCCGAGGACGACGGTCACGGTCATCAGGAGCGCGAACTCGCCTCGGGTGGTGCCGAAGCGTCGCCCAGCGTGCAGTGCAGTCACGGTGGTGAGCGTATCGGTCCGCGGGGCACGCGGATGCGCCCACTTCGGGCGGCGGTTGTCGACCGCGGTTCAACCGCCGCTGCGCTCACGACGACGCACCCGCAGGGTGCCGATCCCCTGCACGATGCAGACGACACCGCTCGCGACGACGACGACGCCGGTCACGATCCGGCCGATGGAGACTCCACCGAACAGCAGCGGGGCGACCGCGACACCGATGAAGACTGCGCCCATCACGATGACGACGACCGGGTTCTGCGCGACGAAGAACCGGCGCCCACCGTTCGCCTCGGCGATCGCGCGGTCCCGAGCACGAGGGACGGCGTCGGGCGACCGATCCGCGCGGCGATCTGCACGCCGTCGCCGACTGCGCAGGACCAACCAGACCGCGGCGCCGATGACGACGGCAGCTCCGATGGCGATCCACTCGACGATGTGGAAGGACCCGAAGACGATCACCAGGACGAACCCGACCGCGATGCCCACGAACATGTCCGTGGTCATCCGGTCGGTCCGGCCGTCGACACTCGTGACGTACCCGGGGCGGCGTTCGTACGGATCGTGCTCGTGCCCGTGCTCGTCCACGGCCGGTCCGTCGGCCCGTTCGGTTCCCATGCTCCGAACGTACCGACGGCGCGGCGGGCCCGTCCGGGTCAGCCCACTCGTTCCGCCGGCGGCTCGGCCCGGACTCCGTGTGCCGGACGCCGCTCCCGCACGATCGCCACCGCCTGGCGCAGCGACAGCCCCGGCAGGTAGGTGCGGACGATCGCGACGCCGATCGTGGGCAGCGCCACCGGGTCCGGGTACGCCATCACCAGGGGGTGCAGGTCGGGCCCGAACTTCGCCTTGAAGCGCAGCAGGGAGCGGAACCCGTAGACGGGCTCGAGCGCACCGCCGACAACGTCGAGGACCGATTCGACGCTGCTCCGGCCGGCGCCCTGTGGTTCCGCCGAGGACGCGAGCGGGGCAGCGGACAGGCTGAGCCGCTCGGCACCGTCGGTGCGCATCCGGTCGACCGCACTCGCGACCAGGAACTCCATCACACCGTTCGGGGCGTCGGGCGCGCGGCGCATCACGTCGAGCGTCCACCCGACCACCTGCCCGGCACGGTACGCGGGCAGCCAGCTGGTGACGGCGAGCACGGTGTCGTCCTCGCTCAGGGCGACGAGCGTGCGGACGGCGGGGTCGCGCATCTCGTCGATGCCGCCGAGGGTGAACCCCATCTCGGGCAGTTCACGCTCGGCGACCCACTCCTCCGAGATCGCCTCGATCTGGCGGGTGACCGATCCGGGCAGCGAGGCCCAGTCCGACCAGAGCGCGGTGGTGCCGGACCGCGCAGCCTTGTTGACGGCCGTGCGGACGTCCTGCTTGCGCTTGCCGGTCGTGGTCCAGGTGCGCGGGTCGAGGTCGGCGTCCTCGGCCACGGGGAGCGTCGTCCATCCCAGCCGTGCGAGTGCAGCGCCGAGGGTGGCGTCGATGCCGTAGAAGACGGGCGTCCAGCCGTGGTCGTCCGCGGCCCGCGCGAAGCCCTCCAGCGCCGCAAGCCGTGCGTCCTCGTGCCCGAAGGGGCCGCCGGTCGTCACGGCGACGCTGCCGGTCCGGTGGTAGGCGACCCCAGCTCGGCCGTCCTCGGTGAACCAGTACTCGTTGCCGGGCCAGGTCGTCATCCACCCGAAGGTGTCGCCGCCGCCGGCGACCAGGAGCGCCCGAGCGGCCACCCGCGCGGCGTCCTGCCCGTCGAGGTCGCTGTCCGAGGGCCCGGCCCCGGTCGGCCGGACCGCGGCGATCGCCACCGCGAGCCACAGGAGCGGGCCCGAGATGCCCACGACGAACCGCAGCGCCGGCTCGGCCTGCGCCAGGTGCGTGGGCAGGGTCACGGGTGCGATCGGACCGAGCACGGCGAGCGCCAGGTGGAGGGGCGCGCGCACGCTGTCGCCCGAAGCCACGGCGACGCCGACGACGACGACCGCGAGCACCACGGCCGATCCGGCGACCGTGACGGCGAACCCCAGCAGTCGTCGCCGGTCGGTCCGCACCGGGAAGTCCGCGCGGCGAAGGACGAGCACCACGGCGGTGGCGATCGGCACCAGCACCGACGCGACGAGCGAGAGCGAGACCGCGAGGTGGTCCGAGGCCAGACGCTGCACGACGGCGTGGTGCCGCTCGGGCAGCACCCCGTACGAGACCGCGGTCGCGACGCCTGTGATCAGGTCGACGGTCACGACGAGCCACAGCGCGAACCGGCTGCCGCGTCGGAGCCCCACCGCACCGACCGCCAGGACCACGAGCGGCATCACGGCCAGCAGCGACTGGAGCGGGCCGTGCGGGTGCACCGCGGCGAGCGCCCGGACGCAGCTGGCGGTCACCCCGGTCACCGAGCAGTGCGGCATCCGCCCGGTCGGCCCGGTGTCGAGCACCACGGCGAGCGGGGCGAGCAGCCCGAGCTGGGCACCGGTGACGAGCGCGAGGACGGGGCCGACGGCCGACACCGTCACCGCGGCCACCAGCAGCACGCGGGTCTCGCGTGAGGAACTCCGGGTCCAGCCGCTCCGCACCGGCGACCGCCGCAACACGCGGCCGAGCACCAGGCCGATGAGCAGGGCGAGCGCCGCGTGCAGGTCGGACGCGTGCCCGGAGTACAGCAGCAGCGCGGCGACGACGGCGATCGACACCACCCGGATCCGGCGTCGCCACAGCGCGCCGGCGAAGGCGCTCGCGGTCGCGATGGTCCCGACGATCCAGGTCCAGGGGCCGACGTGTCCCAGGTGCACGAGGAAGCCACGGGTCGCCGGGGCACCGTCGAACAGCTGCAGCACGGCAGCGAGGCCGGTCCCCACGACGGTCGTGACGACCATCGCGAGCAGGGTGCGCCGCCAGCCGAGCAGCCGTTCGGACGCCCCGGTGCACACCACGACGGCGACGAAGGTGACGAGGAACCCGACGACGCTGCTCGTCACCGCGACCACGCTGAGCGGGCCCATCGTCCCGCTCAGGATGTGGGGCGTCCGACCGCTGAGCGCGCCGATGCAGCGGAGCACCACGGCGGCGATGCCGGCGACGATCGTCAGGGCCGAGACGACACTCGTCAGTGGGTACCGACGAGCCACCGGCACGAGACGCTTCGGATTCGCCCCCGCGAGGGCCGCGGTCACCGCGCTCACCGGAGGCCCAGGTGCGCGATGACGCCGGGCATCCCGACGCGCAGGGCGTGGCGGACGGTGTTCCAGTCGTGCGCGGAGCCCTCGGACACGAACAGTCGGGTCTGCATCCCCGCGGCGTCCGCAGCTGCGCGGAGCGCCGTGGTCGACGCGACGTAGGGTGCGTCCTCGCTCCCGTAGGCGAACACCGTCAGGCGCCCGGGGTAGGGACCGTGCGCCCGCATGATCGCCCGTGGTGCTGCTGCGGCGTACCGGCTGGCGGAGCCGCCGAACCCGACCTGGATGCTGTGCTGGACGGAGCCGTTCAGGGGTGCGAGTTCGCTCGAGATGGCGAAGGTCGTGCCGAACGCGCCGGGGTGCGCGGTGGAGAACTGCATGGCGCACGTCGCGCCCTGCGAGAACCCGACGATGCCCCAGGCCGAGGGCGCTGCCCCGACGCGCAGGTGCTGCCGGATCCAGTCCGTGGTGTCGGTCGTGATGTACGTCGCGGAGTGCCCGAGGGGCGAGTCGACGCACATCGGGTTCCGGTCCGGTGCCCCGAGTTGGTCGGGCGCGACGACGATCGGGGCGAGTCCGTGGTGGGCCTCGGCGAACGCGTCCATCACCGCGCCGAGCCGACCGGCCTGGAACATGTCGCTCGGCTGGCCGGGTTGTCCGGCCAGGCTGATCAGGACCGGCAGGGTCGGTGGTCGGTCGGTGAGGGCGGCCGGCGGCAGGTACACGTCCGCCGGCCGCGCGTGGAAGTGGGAGACCGTCGACGGGATGGCGACGGAGAGCACCTCCCCGCGTCGCGGCATGTCGGCGGGGGCTCGCCAGGTGGCCGGGTCGACCACCGGACTGGAGGCGCGCCCCACCCCCGTCTCGTGTGCCATCGGACCGGACGGGTACGGATCCGTCGCGACGGCCTGCTCGATCGTGCGGTACGCCCCGAAGTCGACGTTGACGCCGAGGACGGCGGCCAGGGCCACCGCCACCGCCACGAGCACGCCGAGCACGCGGCGGACCCAGCCGCCCTGGACGACCGTCACCACGAGCAGGCCGGCAGCGCCGAAGGCCAGGGCCACCCACATCCGGGTGATCGGGGTGAACGACACCCCGTACAGGTCCTGCACGTCCCCGAACCACCACACCGCGACCAGGCCGATCACGGCACCGACGGCCACGGCACCGAGCCGCCAGACCAGCCCCCGGACCGGGTGCCGGGAGCGACGACCGAACGCCGGCAGCAGCGCGGCGACGGCGAGGAGCCCGGCGGCGACGTCCACCGGGACGAGCACGGCCGGTGCGACGACGGCGACGTGGAACAGGGGTCGGAGCAGATCGTGGAACATGGGGCCTCCCGGCGGACGATGCAATCGTGGCGGCGGCCCGCTGCGAACGGGGCACCCAGGCGCTTCCGGTTCGCACAGTTCCCACCTGTGCAGCTCTCAGGCGGCACTCGAACGACCCCCAGCTCAGCGTCCGGTGCGACGGTGCCGCCAGACCTCTCGGTGGCGCACACCTAGGGTGAACGGGTGACGCACGACGGATCGGTACGGGCTGCACTCGCGGCGGTCGCAGCGGATGGCTGGGGTGACGGTGGGCCGCTCGTCGAACCCGGCAGCACGGCCTCGCCCCGACGGGCCGCGGTCCTGATGCTCTTCGGCGCGCTCGACCACGCGCCGAGCGACCGACCGGCAGCAGCACCCGGGGTCCCGCGCGACCTCGACGTCCTGCTCCTCGCCCGGGCCACGACCCTGCGCGCGCACGCCGGCGAGGTCGCGTTCCCCGGTGGACGCATCGACCCCGGTGACGCGGACGCCGTCGCCGCCGCACTCCGCGAGGCACAGGAGGAGACGGGACTCGACCCCGCCGGCGTCGAGGTGCTCGGCACACTGCCGGCCGTGCCCCTGGCGTTCTCGAACCACCTGGTCCGGCCCGTCATCGGCTGGTGGCGCGACCCCTCACCGATCCGCGTCGTCGACGAGCACGAGTCGGCGGCGGTGTTCCGGGTGCCGGTGGCCGACCTGCTCGACCCGGCGAACCGCGGCGTGACCGTGCTCCGCCGCAGTGGTCAGGAGTGGCGCGGACCGGCGTTCACCATCGAGGCCGACGGCGACGAGCACCTGGTGTGGGGCTTCACAGCGATGCTGCTGGATGCGCTGTTCGACCGACTCGGCTGGACAGAGTCGTGGGACCGGACCCTCGAGGTGCCGCTGCCCGACTGAGCACCGGGAACGACAGCGGTTCGGCCCGCACCGCGTCGACCGCGTGGGCCACGGCCCCGATGACGACGACGTCGGCCCCGAGCGACGACGCCACGAGTTCGGGCACCGGGTCGAAGTGCCCCTTCGCCAGGAGGTCGCGTGCACGGTCGATGACAGCGACCGCGGGCTGGGCGATCGCGCCGGCGACCACGACGCGGTCGATGTCGAGCAGGCTCGCGAGCAGGATGCAGACCCGGGCCAGGCGGTCCCCCAGGCGGTCGACGATGCGGCGCGCGACCGGATCACCGCTCCGTGCGGCCGCGAACACCAGGGCGGCGTCGGCGGCGAGCGCGGCGTCGGTGGGGATGTGCCCGGCGGCGACGGCGTCGGCCACGAAGGTGCGGGCGACGGCGCCGATGCCGTCGGACGAGCCGACACCCTCGACGAGTTCGAGCACCCGCATCTCGCCCGCACCGCCGTGGGCACCGCGCAGCAGGACCCCGTCGACGACGAGGCCCGCGCCGAACCGCTCCCCGGACAGCAACGCCGCGAACGAGGCGTCACCCGAGGACGGCCGCTCGGCGAGCGCGGCGAGGTTCGCGTCGTTCTCGACGAGCACCCGCCCGTCCGGCACGGCGTCGACGAACCCCGGGTTCATCCGGACCCAGAAGCCGCCATCATCGGGCGAGGCACCGGCGGCGTCGACCGGTGCCGGGATGCCCACGACGGTGACCAGGACCCGGGCGCGGTCGACGTCGGCCGAGGCGAGTGCGGCGGCCACGGTGTCGGCGAGGACCCCGAGCCGCACGGGCACGTCGAGGCCCGACTCACCGAGCGTGCCCTCGGCACGACCCAGCACCGTGCCGCGCAGGTCGGCGACGAAGGCCGTGACCCGGTGCTGGCCGGCGTCCACACCGACGACGACCCCGGCGACCGTGTCGAGCTCGTAGCGGCGGGCGGGGCGTCCCATCCGGTACTCCCCCGCGGCGCGGGCGTCGTCGAGCTCGCGGAGCCAGCCGAGCCGCACGAGTTCCTCGGCCGCCCCCAGCACGGTCGACCGGGTCAGGCCGGTGGCGTCGATCGCCTCGGTCGCGGTGAACGCCGACGAGTCGAAGGCGTACGCGAGCAGCGTCTCTGCGCTCGTTCCACGGGGTGGCGGCATGTCGTGACCCTATCGCGCGACGAGTTCCTTGCGGAATTAGATTTTCTCGCTACATTTAGTTCCGCGGGTGGCATCGGAGCCACCCGCGGGACGGAACGGCAGGGACGCCGGGTCCGGACGGACGGAGACGACGTGCAAGCACACGCCACCGCCAGGAGCGCAGCATCGGTCAGCCGACGCGGGTTCCTGCTCGGAGCGGGCGGCATCGCAAGCGGGCTCGCGCTCGCCGGATGCGCCCCGATCGGGTCCTCCAGCGCCAAGCCGGAGACCATCACGTTCTACGTGTCGAAGCCCGAGGTCATCGGCTACTTCGACGACGTCATCGCGCAGTTCCACCAGACCCAGTCGAAGGTCCGGGTCGTGCGCGACTCGACCTCGAGCATGTCCGCGAACTTCGTGCGGAACCGGCCGCCGGACCTCGGCTGCTGGAACTACAACTTCTCGGTCGTGCCGTTCGTCGAGCACGGCGCGCTGACCGACCTGTCCGACCTGCCGCAGGCCGACACCATCAACCCCGACCTGTGGCCGCTCATGGAGCAGACCGCCGACTACCCCGGCCGGAAGAGCGCCCTGCCGTACTCGGTGACCGCGGCGTCGGTGATCTACAACAAGGCGCTCTTCGCGCAGCAGGGGCTCGAGGTCCCGACGACGTGGAGCGAGTTCGCCGACGTGTGCGAGCGCCTCACCAGGGCCGGGATCGCGCCGATCTACGGCACGTTCAAGGACAACTGGACGATCGCCCAGGGCATGTTCGACTACTCGATCGGCGGCATGATCGACACCCCGGCTACCTTCGAGGCACTCCGCCGCGAGGGCACGAACGTCGGCAAGGGATCCGCCGTCTCGTTCGAGCGCGACCTGCGGAAGCCGATGGAGCGCATGGTGCAGCTCCGCGCCTGGCACCAGGACGGCGCAGCGAGCCGCGGGTACGGCGACGGCAACCTCGCCTTCGCCCAGGGCAAGGCAGGCATGTACCTGCAGGGACCGTGGGCCCTCGGCGAGATCGCCAAGACCACGAAGGACATGGACCTCGGCACCTTCCCGTTGCCCGTCACCGACGACCCGGCCGACCGGAAGGTGCGCGTGAACGTCGACCTCGCGCTCTGGATCCCGGAGGCGTCGCGCAAGCAGGAGGCCGCCCGCGAGTTCCTGTCGTTCCTGATGTCCAAGCGGGTCAACGACGAGTACAACGCGGACAACAACGGCTTCGGAGTGCGCAAGGACGCTCCCCCGGCGTCGAACCCCGCCCTCCGTGGCATGCAGTCGTACTACGACGACGCAGCCTTCTACCTCGGCGCCTCGCAGCTCATCCCCGCCGAGATCCCGGTCGCGAACTACGCGCAGTCGATCGCCTTCGGCGGCGACCCGCAGCGTCAGCTCCGCACCCTCGACGCCGACTGGGCGCGTCTCGCGCTCCGCACGGCCGCGTAAGGAGACGTCCGAATGGCAACCACGACCACCGAATCCATCACGACGGCGGACCGCCGCCGCCGTGGCGGAGCCGCCACGGGCCTCCAGGCCGGAGGACGGAACGGACGACGCAAGCCCCGCGTCGACCCGCTCTTCCTGGCGTTCCTGCTGCCCACCCTGGTGCTCTTCACGCTCGCCATCACGCTGCCGGCTGTGATGGGCATCGTGCTGAGCTTCACGAACTCCGTCGGCTTCGGCGAGTTCCGCTTCACCGGGCTCACCAACTACGTCGCGGTGTTCTCCGACCCCGCGATCCTGCAGGCGTACCTGTTCACGCTCGGGTTCTCGCTCGTCACCGTGATCGTCGTGAACGCGATCGCGTTCCTGCTCGCCATCGCGCTGACGTCGAAGATCCGCGGCAAGATCGCGCTGCGTGCGGTGTTCGTGCTGCCGATGGTGATCTCGGGGATCGTCATCGCCTACGTGTTCTCGTTCCTGTTCGCGAACAGTCTGCCGGCCTTCGCCACCGCGATCGGCTTCGGGCCGCTCGAGCAGAGCATCCTGGCGAACCCCGACCTGGCCTGGCTGGCGATCGTGGTCGTCACGGCCTGGCAGGCGATCCCGTCGACGCTCCTCATCTACATCGCCGGTGTCCTCTCGATCCCCGGCGAGGTGTACGAGGCAGCCGCCCTCGACGGTGCCAGCGCCTGGCGGCAGCTCGTCTCGATCACCGCACCGCTGACGGCGGGCTACATCCTGATCAACCTGGTCATCGGGTTCAAGAACTTCCTGAACTCGTACGACATCATCGTCGGCCTGACCGACGGCGGCCCCGGCACCTCGACCACCAGTGTCGCGATGTCGATCTTCAAGGGCTTCAACGGCGGCGACTACGCCTACCAGATGGCGAACGCCACGATCTTCTTCGTCATCGCGGTCGTCATCGCCGTGATCCAGCTGCGGGCGACCCGCGGGAAGGCAGCGCTCTGATGTCCCTGCAAGCACCCCTGCGACCGGGGACCACCGCGACCGGCAGCATCCGTTCCGTCGACGCCGACCGGTCCTCCGGCTCGGGCAAGGCCGGCCGGGGTCGTTCGAACTGGCCCGTCACCGTCGTCCTCGTGCTGTGCGCGCTGTCGGTGCTCGTGCCGCTGTACGTCACCCTGACGATGGCGTTCAAGACGACCGGCCAGGCCGTCGACGGCAACGCGTTCTCGCTGCCGGCACCGTTCAGCGTCGACGGCTTCGTGCAGGCGTGGCAGCTGACGGACTTCCCGCGGGCCTTCGCGGTCTCGGTGTTCGTCGCCGCGATCACCGTCGTCGGCACGATCCTGCTCGCCTCGTTCACGGCCTACGCGATCGCCCGGAACTGGGACCGACGACTGTTCCGCTGGTCGTTCTTCTACCTGCTCGCGGCCATGTTCCTGCCGTTCCCGGTGCTCGCGCTGTCGCAGGTGAAGCTCACCGGACTCGCGCACCTGGACAACCCGCTCGGCGTCGCGATCCTGCACGTCATGTTCCAGCTGTCCTTCAGCGTGCTGCTCTTCACGGCCTTCCTGCGGTCGATCCCGGCGGAGCTGGAGGAGAGTGCACGCATCGACGGTGCGAGCACGGGGCAGGTGTTCTGGCGACTCGTGTTCCCGCTGCTGGCACCGATGAGCGCCACCGTCGGCATCTTCGCGTTCCTCGCGTCCTGGAACGACTTCGTGATGCCGTCACTGATCACCTCCGACCCGGCGCTGCAGACCCTGCCGGTGCTGCAGCAGATGTTCCAGACGCAGTTCAGCAACAACTACAACGTGTCGTTCGCCTCGTACCTGATGGCGATGGCCCCGGCGATCATCGTCTACCTCGTCACCCAGCGGTGGGTGATGGCCGGCGTGACCCAGGGCGCCATCAAGTGACCGACACCGCCGGTGCGGGCCCGACCGCGATCGCCGGCGCAGGCCCGACCGACACACACCCCTCGAACCCCTCGAACCACGAAAGGCCCGACGTGACCGACACCCTCGCCCAGCCCGCCGCCACCACGCACGACGAGACCTGGTGGCGCCAGGCCAGCGTCTACCAGATCTACCCCCGCTCGTTCGCCGACGCGAACGGCGACGGCATCGGCGACCTGCCCGGCATCACCGAGCGGGTGCCGTACCTGGCCTCGCTCGGCATCGAGGCCGTCTGGCTCAGCCCCTTCTACCCGTCCGCCCTGGCCGACGGCGGCTACGACGTCGACGACTACCGCGACGTCGATCCGCGCCTCGGCACACTCGACGACTTCGACCGGATGGTCGAGGCACTGCACGCCGCCGGCATCCGGGTGATCGTCGACGTCGTCCCGAACCACACGAGTGACCGGCACGAGTGGTTCCGCGAGGCCCTCGCGGCACCCAAGGGCTCCCCCGCCCGCGACCGCTACGTGTTCCGCGACGGCAGCGGACCTTCCGGCGAGGACGCCCCCGCCGACTGGATCTCGATCTTCGGCGGCCCGGCCTGGACCGCCGTCGGCGACGGCCAGTGGTACCTGCACAGCTTCGCGAAGGAGCAGCCCGACCTGAACTGGGCGAACCGCGAGGTCCGCGACGACTTCCTGCACACCCTGCGCTTCTGGTCCGACCGCGGCGTCGACGGGTTCCGCATCGACGTGGCCCACGGCCTGGCGAAGGACCTGGGCGAGACCCTGCCCACCTGGGCCGAGCTCGCCGAGATGCCGAAGGACGGCACGCACCCGCTCTGGGACCGCGATGACGTGCACGAGATCTACGCCGAGTGGCGGACGGTCTTCAACGAGTACACGCCGGCCCGCACCGCGGTCGCCGAGGCCTGGGTCCCCGCCCACCGCCGCGCCCGCTACGCCAGCGCCGAGGGACTCGGTCAGGCGTTCAACTTCGACCTGCTCGAGGCCGACTTCGACGCCGGCCAGTTCCGCACGATCATCGAGTTCAACCTCGGCCTCGCCGAGCAGTCCGGCTCGTCGACCACGTGGGTGTTCTCGAACCACGACGTCGTCCGGCACGCCACCCGCTACGCCCTGCCGCCCCGCGCCGGTGGCACCGACAAGCAGGGCAGCGCCTGGCTGCTCGCCGGCGGCTCGCAGGACGCGCTCGACCGGTCGCTCGGCCTGCGCCGCGCACAGGCCGCCACGCTGCTCGAGCTCGCCCTGCCCGGCTCCGCCTACCTGTACCAGGGCGAGGAGCTCGGCCTGCACGAGGTCGGTGACATCCCGGACGCCGACCGCCAGGACCCGGCGTTCTTCCGCAACCCCGGCGTCGACGTCGGTCGTGACGGCTGCCGCGTGCCGATCCCGTGGACGCGCACCGGCTCGTCGTTCGGCTTCGGTCCGGACGGATCGCACCTGCCGCAGCCGGCGTGGTTCGCGGACTCCAGCGTCGAGGCCGAGGACGCCGACCCCGACTCCACCCTGAACCTGTACCGGAAGGCGCTCGGCCTGCGAGGCCAGCTGCAGTCCGAGGAACAGCTCGAGTGGATCGAGACCGGCCGAGACGACGTGCTGGCATTCCGTCGGCCGAACGGCTGGACCAGCGTGACGGTCTTCGGCGACGACCCCTTCGCGCTGCCGGCCGGCGAGCTGCTGCTCGCCTCGGCCCCCGTGGTCGACGGCGCCCTGTCGGGCGTGGGGACGGCCTGGTTGCGTTCCTGACGCGACGCTCGCGCCCTGGGCGCGAGCGGACGACGGACGGGAGGCGCGGTGCCGGCTGACACCGCGCCTCCCGTCCGGCGGAAACGGGCGTACCTGCCGGAAACGGGCGTACTGGGTCGAAAGTTCTGACCAGGTACGCCCGTTCTCGCATCCCATCGCGGCCGTTCTGGGAAGAAAGTCCCGGTAGGGTCGCCGCATGAGCGGGGCGAGCATCAGCGTGCAGGACTTCGTGATGCGGTTCGGCGACCGCAACGTGGTCGACGGGCTGTCGTTCGACGTCGCCCCCGGTGAGACGTTCGGGCTGCTCGGCAGCAACGGCTCCGGCAAGACCACGACGATCCGGGCCCTGCTCGGCATCACCACCCCGACGGCGGGAACGCTGACGATCGACGGCCTCCCCTACCGGCCGGCCACCGGCGGCATCGGCTACCTGCCCGAAGAGCGCGGGCTGTACCGCAAGGAGTCCGTCATCGACGTGATGACCTACTTCGGGCGCCTGCGCGGGCTCCGCGGTGCCGAGGCGACCGCGTGGAGCATGGACTACCTGGCCCGGGTGGGGCTCGCCGACCGCGCGAAGCTGCGCGTCGACAAGCTGTCCGGCGGGCAGCAGCAGAAGGTGCAGCTCGGCATCACGATCATGGACCGGCCGCGGCTGCTCATCCTCGACGAGCCGACGAAGGGGCTCGACCCGGTGAACCGGCGACTCCTGCTCGACCTGGTCGACGAACGGAAGGCCGACGGCGCGACCGTGGTCCTCGTGACGCACCACATGGACGAGGTCGAGCGGCTCTGCGACCGCATCCTGCTCCTCAAGGACGGGCGGGCCGCCGCGTACGGATCCGTGCCCGACGTGCAGGACGCCTTCGGTGGCGCCGTCGCCCGCGTGGGGCTCGACGGCCCGGTGCCGAAGTCGCCGCTGTACCGACTCGCCCGCCACGAGGGGCACGTCGCCTACCTGGTCCCGACCCGGGCCGCCGCTCCGGACGGTGCGGACGTCCTGGCAGAACTGGTCGCGGCCGGGGTGCACGTCACCTCGTTCGAGATGCGCCGGATCCCGCTCGACGAGATCTTCGTGCAGGTCTACGGGCACGACGCCCTCGCCGCTGCGTCGTCGGACGGAGCCGCGGCATGAGCAACCTCGGCACGGTCGTCCGGTTCGAGTTCGTCCGCGCGGTCAAGAAGCCCGCGTTCTGGATCGGCACCCTCGCGCTGCCGGTCGTCATCGTGGTCGTCTCGCTGCTCGTCGGCATCGGGCAGGCCGCCGGCACGAACTCCGTGGTGTCCGGGTCGTCCGCCACGAAGACCCCGTTCCACTACGTCGACGAGTCCGGCCTGGTGTCCGAGTCCGTCGCTGCGAAGTGGGGCGGGACCCCGTCCACCGATGCCGCCGCCGACCGCGCCGCCGTGCGGTCCGGCGACCTCGACGCCTTCATCGTGTTCCCGTCGTCGCCGTCCACGACGGCCATCCGGGTCGACGCCGCCGACCGCGGGCTCTTCGCCAACGGGGTCTGGTCGTCGCTGGCGGAACGGGTGCTCGAGCAGAGCGTCGCCGCTTCGGTCGACGACCCCGAGACCGTGGAGCTGCTCCGCAGTCCACCCGCCACCGACGTCACCACCTACGCCGACCGCCGGGTCGCGCCGGGCTGGTTGTCGGTCGTGCCGCCGTTCCTGTTCGTCGCGGCGTTCTTCGGGCTCGTCATCCTGCTCGCCGCCCGGATGGTCACCGTCGTGGTCGAGGAGAAGGAGAACCGGATCTCCGAGATGATCCTGACGACGGTGACCGCGGGCGACCTGATCCGCGGCAAGGTCGTCGCCATGCTGCTCGTCGGCTTCGTGCAGGTCAGCGTGTTCGTCGTGCCCGGCCTGGTCGGGCTGCTCGTCGCCCTGCCGCTGGTGTCGTCGCAGCTCGGTGGGCTGACGGTCGACCCGTGGCGGATGGTGACCGGGGCGCTGCTGCTCGTCGGCGGGGTGCTGCTGGCGTCCGGGCTGTTCGTCGCCGTCGGGGCCGCCGTGCCGTCGATCAAGGACGCCTCGGCCCTGCAGTCGGCGGCGATCTTCGCGCTGATCATCCCCCTGTACGCGGCGTTCTTCGTGATGACGACGCCGACGTCGCCCGTCGCGCAGTTCTTCACGTACTTCCCGACCTTCACGCCGATCACCGCGATGGTGCGGAACGCCGTCGGGGCCCTGACCGTGACGGAGTCGGTGGTCTGCATCGTCGAGGTGTTCGTCGTCGCCGGGCTGCTGCTGTGGTTCGCGGAGTACCTGTTCCGGCACTCGGTCGCGCAGTACGGGTCGAAGGTGACGGTGCGGCAGGTGTTGTCGTGGCGGGGGCGGCGGGGCTGACCCCGTCGGTCGTCGCCGCGCGGCGTCAGACGCGGACGGGTGCCTCGTCGAGGTCCCACGACGGGACAGCGTGCCGCTTCCATCCCTGGCGCAGCGTGTTCGCCGCACGGTCGAACTCGACCAGGACGTCGATGTGCGGGCGGACGAGCATCTGGATCTGCAGCCCCTCGAAGACCGCGAGCAGCTGCGTCGCTGCCTGGTAGGCGGGGATGCCGGCCTCTTCCGCGCCCTTGTCGAAGTCACGCTGCAGCCCGACGGTCAGCTGCTCGGCGTACTCCTCGAACCGCTTGCGGAACAGTTCGGCGAACCCGGACTCCGAGCTGGCCACGGTGATCAGCCCCGCGAGCACCCGGACGAGCCCGGGGTCCGCGACGTCCTCGGCGAGGGTCAGGCGGACGTGCTCGATCGTGCACGCCGGCGGGTTCTTCCGCCGGGTCCCCCGCAGCTGCGACCACCGGTCGTAGGTGACCAGGAGCAGGGCGTCCCAGGTCGGGAACAGCCGCTCGACGGTCTCGAGCGGGATGCCCGCGACGTCGGCGACGACTGCCGCGTCGACGTCGTCGAACGGGTGCAACCGGTAGGCGCGGATCGCCGCGCGCACCGTGCGTTCTGCGAGGGACTCGTCGTCCTCGACGCGTTCGCCGTGCAGGGGTTCCATCCGACCATCTCAGCGCATTCCGGGCCGTTTGTCTCGTCCCAGAGCGGGGGCCGTGCTCCCCGCCGCGTCAGCGCGCCAGCACCACGGCGGTCAGCCGACGGTCACGGGCGCCGCCGGCGGGCGGACCCGCTGGCGCATCCACACGAAGAACCCGGTCAGGGTGAAGACGCCGTAGAAGACGTACATCAGCCCGGAGGCGTAGTACCCGGCGGAGAACAGCAGCGGCACGCCGACCAGGTCGACCGCCACCCAGATGAGCCAGAACTCGACCCACCCCTTCGCCATGCCGTAGGTGGCGAGCAGCGAGCCGACGAAGATCCACGCGTCGCTCCACACCGGCTCGTACGACCCGAGCGCCCGGAACACGGGGGTCAGCAGGGCGGTGCCGCCGATCATCCCGACGACGAGCAGCAGACGGGTCCGCCAGGAGGCCCAGCGCGGGTCGATCACGGTCGTCGCGTCCTCGGGGCGGTGCGTCCACCGGTACCAGCCGTAGATGCTCACGATGATGAACATGACCTGGCGGCCGGCCTGCCCGAGCAGGTTGACGGGGTTCGGGGTGTCGAAGAGCGCCCCCATGAAGACGGTGAAGAGCAGGGCGTTGCCGACCAGCCCGACGGGCCAGGCCCAGACCTTCCGACGCATGCCGCCCAACGCGCTGAGCAGCCCGAAGACGTTGCCGATCACCTCGCGCCAGAGCACCGTCTGGTCACCGATGACGATCTGCGCGTCGAACAACCAGCGCACGATGTCCATGGGCCCTCCTCGTTTCCGGACGGTGCAACGACGCCGTGCCTACCGGCATTCCTTCTGTGATCGCTCTGCGCACGCAAAGCGCACACTCAGAATATCGGGGTACAAAACGTGTCCTCCTTGTCGGGGACCAAAATGACCCCCGTTCTGGGTTCACGTGAACGATCGTTCTCACTTGTCCGCACTTTGGGGGACAGGTAACGTCGACACCAGAGCGAGTCCAGCCCGCCCGAGCAGCAGCACATGCGCTCCGGGGCCCGGCGACCGCTCTCGGCACCGGTCAGCCGCGACCCCCTCCAACCACTGGGTCGATGACAACCTCCCCACCGGACACGACGCCCGAATGTCCCCGGTGGGCTTCAGCGTGCCCCGAGCACGCAGGAACGGATCCTCCCCATGCACAAGATCGTCACCGGTGCCATCGCCGGCGCAGCAGGCGTCGCACTCCTCCTCGGCGGTGCGGGCACGTTCGCCCTCTGGAACGCCAGCGCCTCGAGCGCCGCGTCCGCCGTGAGCGCCGGCACCCTGACGCTGAGCGCCAACAACGACGGCGCCTGGACGGACATCACGAACGGTCGTTCCACCGCGATCGACCCGACGAAGGCCCTGATGGTCCCGGGCAACACGTTCCAGTTCACGCAGACGCTGAACATCGGCGCGACCGGACAGGACCTCAAGGCGAACCTGACCTACGCCAACCAGAGCATCACCGGTGACGCCGCGCTGCTCGCCGCCACGACGAAGACGCTGGCCGTCACCTCGACGAGCGCCTCGGTGGTGCAGTCCTCGTCGAACGCGAACACCTTCGTGGTCTCGCCGTCCTCGTCCACGTCGACCGTCAAGGTCGTCTTCACGGTGACGCTCCCCGCGTCGGCGACCACCGGTCAGGGCGGCTCGATCAACCTCAGCGCGCTGGCCTTCACGCTCACCCAGACCGCGATCGGTTCCTGATCCACCGATCGCACCCCACCGACCACGACGACCAGGAGCAGGCACATGACCGCCACACCGCGGACGACGGGACGCCACCGCGCAGCCCGACGGCACCGCTGGGTCTGGCCGGTCGCGCTCGCCCTGGTCGTCGCGGTCGGAACAGCGCTCCTCGGCACCGGCGGCACGTACGCGCTCTGGAACGGGACCGCCAGCACGGCGGCCACCACGGTGCGCTCCGCCACGGCGACCGTCAGCGTCAGCAGCACCACGGCGATGAACACCGCGGTCCTCGGGCCGGGCACGAGCACCACCGGCACCTTCACGGTGCGGAACACCGGGTCGGTCCCGCTGTCGGTGCGCGTCACGACGACGGCCTCGAAGTCGTCCGTCGCGGCGGCGACCGGTGAACTGACGCTCCACCTCGCGATGGTGTCGTCGGCCGCGAAGTGCGCACCAGGACTCACCGGCACGAGCGGTCGGCTGGCCACCTTCGACACCGGCACCGGGTCCTTCACCCTGCCGGCCGGGGTCAGCGGGATCGCGTGCCTCGAGATGGGCCTCGACGCCGACGCCCCGCAGACCGTCGCCGGTGCCACCACCGACTTCACCCTCACCGTCACCGGAACGCAGGTCTCCGCATGAACCGCCGCCTCCGACTCCTCGTCGCCGTGCTGCTCACCGCCGTGTTCGTCGGTGGCACCTCGAGCGCCGCGTGGGCACTGTGGAGCGCGTCGGGCACCACCGCGGCGAGCACCACCGTCGGCACGGTCACGGCGTCGATCAGCGGCACGAGCGCCCTCACCACGGCGTTCTCGTCGAGCGTCACCTCGACGACGAAGCCGATCACCCTGACCGACTCGGGCACCCTCGCCGGCACCGCCACCACCACGGTCTCCGTCGTGTCCGGCAGCTCGACCGCACTCGCCAAGGCCGTCACCGTCGTCGCCTGGCCGGTCGCCTCGACCGCGGGCTGCACCACGAGCACGGCCGTGGGCTCCGGGTCCGTCACCGGCACCTGGGCGTCGCTGCCGAGCATGAGCGCGAAGCTCGCCGCCGGTGCCTCCGCCGTCTGGTGCACGCGCAGCACCCTGCAGTCGTCGGCCCCGGCCGGCTCGACCGCCAAGGTGAACGTCAACCTCACCGTCACGAGCGGCACCTGGACCTCGGGCGTCGTGGCGGGCGGCTTCACCCTGACCACCCCGGCTGCGGTCGTCGACACGACCCCCTCGCTGGTCTGCACCGACCACGGCGGTTGGTACGTCGAGATCCGGTGGGACGCCGCGAACCGCCCGATGGACACCTGGTACGGGGCCTTCGTCGGCTCGACCCCGGTCGGACAGAAGGCACAGGACTACTCCGCGTTCATCACCATCGCACCGACGGACGTCCCCGCGAGCGCCGGCGCCTCCGGCACGTTGACCGTCACCGTCAAGGTGCTCGACAGCGCCGGCAACCCCACGAGCACCGTCGCGGGCACCGGCAAGGTCACGCTCCTCACGCAGGACAACGGGGCGGCGATCCGATGCGGCGCATGAGCACCCCCACCCCGCGGTCCGGCTGGCGCGCCGTCGTCCACGCCGTCGTGCTCGGCCTCAGCACCGGGCTCCTGCTGCTCGTCGCTGCCCTGGCGGTCGTGCTGATCGTCGTGCCGAAGGCCACGGGCTCGATGCCGCTCACCGTCCTGACGCAGTCGATGGAGCCGACCCTGCCCCCGGGGACCCTGCTCGTGGTCCGTCCGACCCCGATCGACGACATCCGGGTCGGCGACGTCGTCACCTACCAGATCGTGTCCGGCCAGCCCGCGGTCGTCAGCCACCGCGTGGTCTCGGTGTCGTCGTCGTCGGACGGCGAGCGGACCTTCGTGCTCAAGGGCGACAACAACGCCGAGGCCGACCCGGCACCGGTCACCGCCGTGCAGATCCGTGGCGTGGTCTGGTACTCCGTGCCGGAGATCGGCATCGTCAACCAGGTCGTCAACGGGTCGCGGAGCTGGCTCGTCCCCGCGGTCGCCGGCGTGCTCCTGACCTACGGGGCGGTCATGATGACCGCGGGCTTCGTGAGCGCCGCACGCCGTCGCCGCGCCGACACCAGCCGCGCCGACACCCGCCGCGTCGGCACCAGCCACGGACGACGCAGCGCAGCGCACCACGTCGAACGGACCACCACCGAGACGACGACCACCACCCGGTCTAGGCTCGGTGGACGTGACGGACGGAGTGCAGCGGGCGCGGGAGCTCCTCGACGCAGCGGCCCGACGGCTCCGCGCCGCGGACGTCCCGGACGAAGCACTCGGCGAGTACGTGCAGCCGAAGGCCGTCCTCGGGATTCGTCGTGACCCGACGATGCGGCCCCTCGGTCGGGTGTGGCGGGTCGGGGCACTCCTGATCGGGTCGTCCCCCGAGACCGCCGGCCGCGTCTGGGCCACCGGGTCGATCACCCGCGTCACCGAACCCGGTCGGTCGCAGTACCAGTCGGTCTCGGCCGAGGTCCGTCGCGCCTACCGAGCCGCCGCCGCGAAGGGGCACTTCAGCGCCGGTGACACGGTGAACCACGGCGCCGCCCCGATCCCCGTCGACGACTCCCTGCTCGACGCCGAGGGCGTGCTCGTCGTCATCGACGACGTGCCGTCGGTCCGGTGGTCCCCGACGGCCGGCGCCGCCGTCCCCCTCGCCGACTACCTGGACGACCGCGTCGGGCTGCTCGTCGATCCCCCGCGGGGCGCGACTGACTGACGCGGCACCGGGCACGGGCCCTGAGCCGGCCGACCCCACACGGCACACGGTCCACCGGACGCGATCCGGGCCTCCAGGCCGACCGGACCGACCACGCGCCTGTCGCGACGTCACCCGGTCCCGATAGTGTCGGGACGTGAGCAACGAGGCATTCGACGACCGCTACCAGCTGCGCGAGTTCGCGCCCGGGACGGACGACAAGGGGGCACCGAACGCCGAGACGGCAGCGTGGATGCAGGCCGTCGGGATGGGCTTCCACGAAGCCGACCCCGACCCCGAGGGCGCGGCCCGCATGGCGTCGTACTTCATCGCCGACGAAGAGACGTTCCTCGGGGTCTACGTACGCGAGCCGTTCCCGGGGTCCGTCGACGAGACGTGGCCGGCCGGCACCTTCACGTGGTTCCGCAAGGCGCTGAGCTGGGGCGACGGCTCCTCCGTCGACACCCAGGCGATCTCCGCGGTCACCGTCCGCCCGACCGAGCGTCGCCGCGGCATCCTGCGCCGGATGATGACGCACGCGCTCGAGCGCGGGGTCGCCGAGGGCTACGCCGTCGCGTCGCTGACCGCGTCCGAGGGCACCATCTACCGCCGCTTCGGCTTCGGCTGCGCCATCCGCGAGCGTGCCGTGCACGTGCGCCGCGAGCGTGCGCTCCCCCTGCTCGCCCCGACGTCCGGCACGGTGTCGGTCGTCACGCCGCAGTGGCTGGCCGACGGCCCGGGCAAGGCGGTCTTCGACCGGTTCCACGCCCGCACCCCCGGCTCGATGGTCCGCAACACCGGCACCTGGCCGGTCGCGTTCGGCCTGCTCGGCCACGACGGGCAGAAGGCGAAGGACGTCCGTGCGGCGGTGCACCGTCCCGACAGCTCCGACGAGATCGACGGCTACGTCACCTGGCG
This sequence comes from Curtobacterium sp. MCPF17_051, assembly GCF_003234595.1. NCBI lineage: Bacteria > Bacillati > Actinomycetota > Actinomycetes > Micrococcales > Microbacteriaceae > Curtobacterium > Curtobacterium sp. MCPF17_051. Next base: position 75,636 of record NZ_QKSE01000018.1, read on the forward strand.
CGTCAAGGAGGACCGCGGTTCCGACACCGCGCTCGAGATCGTCGACCTGGTGTACGCGGACGACCAGGCCTACACCGCCCTGTGGGAGTTCCTGCTCTCGGTCGACCTCAACGACGTCGTGAAGTACAACCGCTCCCGCCTCGACGACCCGATCGTCGCCGCGCTCGGCGACAACCGTGCGTACGACGTCGACCACGAAGAGGACCATGTCTGGCTGCGTGTGCTCGACGTGCCGGCGGTGCTGGCCTCGCGGCCGTTCGCCGTCGACGGGTCCCTGACACTCGGGGTCACCGACGCACTCGGCTTCACCACCGGCACGTACCGCCTCGACGTCCAGGAGGCCCGTGGCACCGTCACGCGCATCGCCGACGACGTCGACGTGGCCGGGTCCGACGTCCAGCTCGACGTCGCCGAGCTCGGTGCGCTGCTGATCGGCTCGGTCTCCCCCGTCACGTTGGCCGCCGCGGGGCTCGTCCGCGCTGCGGACCCGGCGTCGGTGGAGCTGCTCCGCGCGCTGCTGCTGCCGCCGCGGACGCCGCACGGCATCACGTACTTCTGACGGACGTCGCCCGCGTGGTGGGGCGCGAGCGGAGGCGGCCCTACGCCCGGCGCCGCACCCGCGGGTCGACGAATGCGTAGACCACGTCGACGATGACGTTCGCCGTGACGATCAGCAGCGCCGAGAACACCGTGAAGCCGACGACCACCTGCAGGTCGAGGGTGTGCACCGCGTCGATGAGCAGTGCACCGAGGCCCTGCATCGAGAACACCTTCTCGGTGATGACCGCACCGCCGAGCAGCGACCCGAGGTCGAGCCCGAACAGCGTCACCACGGGCAGGATCGCCGTCCGGAGGCCGTGCCGCACGACGACCTGGCGCTCGCGCAGCCCCTTGGCCCGGGCGGTCCGGACGAAGTCCTGCGACATCGACTCGAGCATCTCACCACGGGTCAACCGGGCGTAGATCGCAGCGCTGATGAAGGCGAGCACGCACCACGGCAGGATCAGGTGGGTGAACCAGCCGACCGGGTCGTCGCTGAAGGCCACGTACCCGCTGGTCGGCAGGATCCCGAGCACGAAGCCGAAGAGCAGGATGCCGAGCAGCCCGACCAGGTACGCCGGGGACGAGACGCCGGCGACCGCGACCGTCATGACGGCCCGGTCGACGAAGGTGCCGCGGCGCAGCGCCGAGACGGTGCCGCCGAAGACCCCGGCGACGAGCCACAGCACGGCGGCGCCGACGGCGATCGAGGCGGTGACGGGCAGGCGCGCCAGGATCAGCTCGGTGACGCTCTCGTGCAGCTGGAACGAGTACCCGAAGCACGGCGCCGCGCACTCGATCACGCTGTTGCCACTGCCGAAGGTCCGGCCGGCGAAGATGCCGCCGAGGTAGGCGCCGAACTGTGCGAGCCAGGGCTTGTCGGTACCGAGGAACGCCTGCACCTCACGCAACCGGTCGGCGGTGCAGGGCTTGTCGCAGATCGCCCGCGCCGGGTTGGTCGGCAGGAGCATGAAGAGCGCGTACGTGATGGCCGCGACGACGAGCAGCACGACGACGGCCCCGAGCACGCGGATCGCGAGGAACCGCAGGGTGGCAGCGTTCACGCGGTGCCCCCTCGCGGGTCGAGGGCGTCGCGCAGAGCGTCACCGAGCACGTTGAAGGCGAGGGTGATGAGGAACAGTGCGGCTCCGGGGAACACGAGGTACATGGGATCGGTCTGCACCCAGCCGATGGCGTCGCCGATGCTGCGACCCCACGACGGCGTCGGCGGGTTGACGCCGACGGCCAGGAACGAGAGCGCGGCCTCGGCGCCGATCATCGACGGGATCGAGATGGTGGCGTAGACGGTGATCGTCGCGGCGAGGTTCGGCAGCAGCTGCGTGCGGATGACGTGCCAGCGCCCGGCGCCCATCGCGGTGGAGGCGACGACGTAGTTGCGGCTGACGAGTGACAGCGTCTGCCCCCGCACGACACGGGCCACGGCTGGCCAGCCGAAGAACCCGATGACGAGCACGACGAGCACGGGCTTCGGGAACGTCGACGGCACGATCGCGGTGAGGGCGATCATGAACACGAGCGACGGGAACCCGAAGATCACGTCGACGACCCGCGAGAGCACCCGGTCGTACCAGCCACCGAAGAACCCGGTCGTGACGCCGACGAGCACGCCGATGACGATCGACACCAGGGTCGCGGCGAGTCCGATGCCGAGCGAGGTCCGCGCACCGTACGTGACGATCGAGAACAGGTCACGCCCGGTCAGTGGCTCGACGCCGAACCAGTGCTCGCCGCTGATGCCGCCGCCGGCGCCCCGGGGTGCACCGAACGAGTTGAGCGCGTCGATGTCGTACGAGTACGGGTCCTGCCCGGACGCCTTCGCGATGAGCGGGGCGGCCACGGCGACCACCAGGAACACCGCGATGACGACGGCCGAGGCCACCGCCCAGCGGTCCTGCCGGACGCGTCGCACCACGGCCCGGAAGCCGGTCGTGCGGCCGGACGGTGCGACCGGTCGGTCGACGACGTTGGCCGTCACGAGGCCACTCCTTCCCACGCGCGCCACGCCTCGCGGCGAGCGGCCTGTCGCACGGGATCGGCGACGGGTGCTGCGGCGAGGAGCATGCGCGTGTAGTCCTGTTGCGGGTCGTCGAGCACGGCGTCGGTGCTCCCCCGCTCGACGACCCGGCCGTCGCGCAGCACGATCACCTGGTCGGCGAGCTGGCGGACGACGGCGAGGTCGTGGCTGATGAGCAGCATGCCGAAGCCGAACTCCTGCTGCAGCCCCGCGAGCAGGTCGAGCACGGCGGCCTGCACCGTCACGTCGAGTGCCGAGGTCGGTTCGTCGGCGATGAGGAGTGCCGGCCGCAGTGCGAGCGCACGTGCGACGGCGACGCGCTGCCGCTGTCCGCCCGACAGCTGGTGCGGGAACCGCTCGGCCCACGTCGGGTCGAGCTGGACGGCGGTCAGCAGCGTTCGGACCCGCTCGGCGCGGTCGGCGGCGGAGTCGGTGCCGTGCACGAGCAGCGGTTCCGCGATGCTCCAGCCGATGGTCTGTCGCGGGTTGAGCGACGACGCCGGGTCCTGGAACACGATGCCGACCCGACTGCGCAGCTCGCGCAGTCGTCGTCCGCGAGCGGTGCGCAGGTCGCTGCCGTCCACCTCGACCGAGCCGGCGACGACGGGCACCAGCCCCGCGAGCGCACGCCCGATCGTGGACTTGCCGGAACCGGATTCGCCCACCAGGCCCACGGTCTCGCCGGCGTGCAGGTCGAGGTCGATGCCGGACACGGTCGGTCCGCCCCGGCGCGAGTACCGCACGGCGACGTCGCGCAGGCGCGCGACGGGCGGCCGGGAGGCGCGACTCGCCGCTGCGGGGCCCGCCTGCGCCCGTCCGAGACTCGCCGCTGCGGACAGATCGCGGCCTTCGGAGGCCGCATCCTGTCCGGCAGGCCGAGTCTCGGTCGACGCGAGCGGCTCGTCGGACGCGGGGCGGGCCTCCAGGCTGGGGACGGCCGCCAGGAGCTCGCGCGTGTAGTCGGCGGTCGGGTGGGCGAAGACCTCGGCGACGGTGCCGTGCTCGACCGGGTCGCCGCGGCGCAGCACCAGCAGGTCGTCCGCGACGTCCGCGACCACGCCCATGTCGTGGGTGATGAGCAGCACGGCGAGGGAACGCTCGCGGCCGAGCCGCCGCAGCAGGTCGAGGATGCCGGCCTGCACGGTGACGTCGAGCGCGGTCGTGGGCTCGTCGGCGAAGAGTGCGACCGGGTCGCCGGCCAGGGCCATCGCGATCATCGCGCGCTGGAGCTGGCCGCCGGACAGTTCGTGCGGGTAGGCCTTCCGGATGCGCTCCGGGTCGGTGAGGCCGGCGTCACGGAGCAGTTCGTCGACGCGTGCCCGGACCCCGGCGCGGTCGAGCCCGGTCGGGTGTGCCCGGACGGCCTCGGCGATCTGCGTGCCGATCGAGAGGACCGGCGTGAAGGAGTTCATCGGCTCCTGGAACACCACGCCGATGCCCGCACCGCGGACAGCGCGGACCGTCTCGACGGCGGCACCGATGAGTTCCTCGCCACGGAACCGGGCGCTGCCCGACACCGAGGCCTGCGGCGGCAGGAGCCCGAGCACGCTCATGGCGCTGACGGACTTGCCCGAACCGGACTCCCCCACCAGGGCGAGGACCCGGCCGGGCGTCAGGTCGAAGGAGACGTCACGGACGACGGGCTCCGCGTCACCGAACGCGACGCGGAGCCCCTCGACCTGCAGGATCGGTTCGGTCACTGCTCGAGCGAGACCTTGAGGTAGTTCGGGTACGCGGGGAAGTCCGCGATCTGGAAGTTCTGCACGCTCGAACCGGCGAGGAAGGACTGCTTCGCGTAGATCAGCGGCACGACCGGGGCGTCGGCCATGATCTTCTGGTCCGCCTGGGCCCAGAGCTTCTGCGCGTCGTCCTGGTCGACCGTGGAGCTCGCCTTCGCGATGAGGGCGTCCACCTCGGGGTTGCTGTACTTCGAGACGTTGTAGCCACCGCCGCCGATCTGCGACGAGTCGTAGAGGGGCTGCAGGTTGGCGTTCGCGCTCGGGAAGTCCGGCTGCCAGCTCGACAGCGACAGGTCGAAGTCGGTGCCGTTGGTGGTCGCCTGGGTGAAGGAGTCGTAGTCGAGCGGCTTGAGCGTCACGGCGATGCCAGCGCGCTTCAGGCCGGACTGCAGCGCCTGGGCCTGGGCGAGGTAGGTCGGGTCGTTCTGCGTCACGAGGGTCAGCTTCAGGCCCGTGACGCCGGCCTCCTTGAGCAGCTGCTTCGCCTTGTCGACGTCGCCCGTGGCCTTCGTCTCGTACAGGTCGTAGTCCTGGCGACCGGCGATGCCCGGGGTGATGAGCGTCGAGGCGTACGAACCGGCGATCGCACCGCCGGCGGCGATCCGGAAGGACTTGCGGTCGACCGCGTACTGCAGCGCCTGGCGGACCTTGAGGTCCTTGAGGTCACCGCGCTGCGTGTTGATCGCCATGTAGCTGATCGGGCCGGCCTTCGACGTGGCCAGGCGTTCCTGAGCTGCCGGGTTGCTGCGCACCTGGTTGAGCTCGGCGGCACCCAGGTAGATGGCGCCGAACGAGTTCTTGGCGTCCCCGTTGTCCGCGATCAGCGTCTGCGTCGCCGTGGACTGGTCCTGGCTCTCCTTGAAGACGATCTTCGACGGGCCGGCGGTGCGGACCTCGTCGGTCTTCGCGCTCCAGTTCTCGTTGCGGACGAGCGTGACCTGCGAGCCCTGCGTGTTCGACTGCACCTGGTACGGACCGGACGCGACCGGCTTCAGGTCGTAGGCGCCGGTGTCCTTGCCGTCCCCCTCGGGCACCGGCGTGAAGGCCGGCATCGACGCGAGCCACGGCCAGTCGCCGTACGCGTCGTTCAGCTTGAAGACGATGGTCTTGTCGTTCGGGGTCTCGATGCTGTCGAGCGACTCGCCGTCGAACGGACCCTTGTAGTCGGCACCGCCCACCAGGAGCGACTTGTGGTAGCTCAGGCCACCGCTCAGCGTCGGCGCGAACGAGCGCTCGATGCCCCACTTGATGTCCTTCGTCGTGATCGGCGTGCCGTCCTGGAACTCGACGCCGTCCTTCAGCGTGTAGGTCCAGGTCTTGCCGTCGTCGCTCGAGACCCCGGTGTTGGTCGCCAGGTCGGGGACGACCTTCGCCGTCTTGCCCGGCTCGACGTCCCACGTGGTGAGCCGTCGGGCGACGAGGCCCAGCGACGTGATGCCGAGGCTCTGGCTGGTCGCGGGGTCGAGGTGGAACGAGGTCTGCGGCGTCAGGATGTTGAGCGTGCCGCCCTTCGCCGTGCCCTCGGCGCCGTCGTCGGACGAACCCCCACCCGAGCAGCCGGTCAGCACCAGGGCTGCTGCTGCGGCGACGGCCGCGGTGATCGTCAGGCGGTTGGGGCGTCTCATGACGGTGCTGCTCCTCGGGGAAGGGGGTCGCGATCGCGGTGGCGGTCGCTGCGGCGGCGGAACGGTTCACCCGCCGGGCGGCGTCCATCCTGACACCGCGACGGTGGCCCGTCCGAATCTCGCGCGCCTCGGACGACGCACGACGAAACATTGCAAGCGCCGCACGCCGTCCCGCTATTCCCGATGCGTTCGCACAGCGGTGCGTCAGCGGTCGAAGAGCCCACCGAGGAAGTCGTTGCCGAGGTTCGATGCCTGCTCGCCGAGACCGGACGCCTGCTCGCCGAAGCCCGCGGCCTGCTCGCCGAACCCGCCGAGGAACTGCTCGCCCTGACCGACGAGTCCCTCGACGCCACCACCGAGGTCACCGAGCCCGAGGTCGCCCATGCCCGAGGCGATGCCCTCGAAGTCCACGCCGAGGTCGGCGGCCCCTGCCAGGACCGGCCCGGCGGCGGCGCTCAGCACCGCTCCCCCGGCCACCGCGGCGGCGAGGCCACCGAACGCCATCGCGCCGGCGCCGACCGCTGCACCACCGGCGAAGGCGCCGCCACGGCCCCGGCCGGGACCCGACCGACCCGAGCCGCCGGAACCGCCGAGGACCCGTCGGACCAGACCCGGACGCGACATCTCACCGCGGGTCATCGCACGGGCCATGCCGCCCGCCGAGTCGTCGCGCAGGTGCTCGTGGGGCGGGAGCTCGGAGTTGAGGCGGTCGCGGACCTGCTGGCGCTGCGCGGGGGTGAGCCGCGCGAAGGCGTCGTGGTGGACCTGTTCGAGCTGCTCCGGCGACGAGGTGCGGAGCAGGTAGTCGTACTTCGCCAGGGCGACCTTGTCGGCGTCGGCCCCGTGCTGCGGCGTGCCAGCGTGCTGCTGCGGCTGGCCGTACTGCGCCGGCTGCGGCTGGCCGTACTGCTGCGGCTGCGGCTGGCCGTACGGCTGCGGCTGCGGCTGCTGCTGGTTCCGGTCGTCGCCGGTCAGCTTGTCCGCGGCGCTGCGCACGATGCCGCGCCAGTCGGTACCACCCTGCTGCGATCCGCCGGGTGCGGTTCCCCCCTGCCCACGCTTCTGGAGCTGCTTGTCGATGGCCTTGGAGGCCATGCCGAGGATGCGGTTGAGGTTCGCCATGCCCCGACCTTTCCGTCCTCACATGTGAAGGCCCGGCGCTGCTCCGGTGCGACACCCGCGCAACGCATCCCGATCCCCTGGGAACCGGCGCGGCTCAGGACAGGATGCGCGCCAGGAACGCGTTGCGGAACCGCCCCGTGGGGTCGAGGTCCCGGGCGAGCGCGGCGAAGTCGGACAGCCGCGGGTACGCCTCGTGCAGCCGCTCGGCACTCGCGGCGGAGACCTTGCCCCAGTGCGGCCGCGGGTCGAACGGTGCCAGGACGTCCTCGATCCGGGCCACCGCCGCGGCCACGGCGGCGGGGTCGCGACGGAACGTGAAGTGCAGGCCGACCGACTGCCGTCCGGACGACGGCGCGAGCCAGGCGGTGTCGGCTGCGATGGTGCGGACCTCGGCGGCGATGAGGATCGGGGCGAACAGCGACGCCAGCGGTCGGAGCGACTCGAGGGCCGCAACGGCAGACGCCGCAGGGATCAGGTACTCCGCCTGGATCTCGGCCCCGGTCGACGGGGTGAACGAGGACCGGAAGTGCGGCAGTCGCTCGGACCACGGCCCCGGCACGCCGCCCTGCTCGGTGACCCCGGCAGGGTCGTTCTCGCCCGGGTGCACCGGACCCGAGGCCGCTCGGGCTCCCAGTGCCACGAGGTCGACGGTCGGTGCGGCCTCGTCGACGCGGTGCTTGGCCCAGACCTGCCGGGCACCGCGGTCGTCGAACGACGTGAACATCGACACCGAGTACGCGTCGGACATCACCTGGTCGAACTGCTCGGCGACGGCGTCCCACGGCAGGTCGAGGTGCACCGTCGTGGCGACCTGGAACGTCGGTTCGATCGCGAGCTCCACCGCGGTGACGACGCCGAGCGCGCCGATCCCCACCCGGTGGGCGTCGAGCAGCCCGTCCGGCGACGAGGCGTCGACGTGCGCGAGCTCACCGGAGGCGCGGACGACGTCGAGGCCGACCACCGCCTGCGCGAGCGACGGGTTCCGCACACCGGAGCCGTGCGTGCCCGTGGCGACGGCCCCGGCCGTGGAGATGTGCGGCAGGGACGCGAGGTTCCCGAGTGCCCAGCCACGGGCCTCCAGACCGGCCGCGACCTGGCTGTGCGTCATGCCGGCCGCGACCCGCACGACGCGACGCGACGCGTCGATGTCGAGCACGGGCGGCAGGTCCGACAGCGACACCTGGACGGCGTCGGTGTCGGCGATGGTGTTGAACGAGTGTCGCGAGCCGAGCGCCGTCAGGCGCGGCGTCGAGGCGACGAGCTGCTGGAGCTCGTCCACCGACGTCGGCCGGGCCAGCGCCGAGGCGCGGTAGGTGACGTTGCCCGCCCAGTTGGTGCGGGTGCGCTCGGCCGCGATCACGTCGTCCATCGTGGGTCCTGACTCCTCTAGAAGCCGCGGTCGAGACGGTGCCACGTCTGCTGGAGACGCAGCTCGTCGCGGAACCCGCGTGCGGTGGTGTGCTCGTCGATGACCAGGAACTCGGTGCCGACCATGGTCGCGAAGTCCTCGACGACCTGCAGGCCGACCGCCGTCGTCATCACGGTGTGGTGGGCGGCGCCGGCGGTGAGCCAGGCCTCGGCGGCGACGGGGAACGACGGCCGGGGCTCCCAGACCGCGCGGCCGACGGGCAGCTTCGGCAGGGCCTCGGTCGGGGGCACGACGTCGACGACGTTGGCGGTGAGGCGGAAGCCGTCGCGGGTGTCGGACAGCGCGACGACGACGGCCTCGCCGGAGTCGGCGGTGAAGACCAGGCGGACCGGGTCGTCCTTGCCACCGATGCCGAGGGGGTGGATCTCGAGCGTCGGCTTCGTGGTCGTGAGCGTCGGCGAGACCTCGAGCATGTGCGCCCCGAGGATCTTCTCGGCGCCCGGGGTGAGGTCGTAGGTGTAGTCCTCCATCAGGGAGGCACCACCGGGCAGGCCGGCACCGGCGACGTTCATCGCGCGGACCAGGACCGCCGTCTTCCAGTCACCCTCGGCACCGAAGCCGTAGCCGTCGGCCATCAGGCGCTGCACCGCCAGGCCCGGCAGCTGCTTGAGCGAGCCGAGGTCCTCGAAGTTCGTGGTGAACGCGGCGCTGCCGTTCTGCTGCAGGAGCGTGCGGAGGCCGATCTCGATCGCGGCACCGTCGCGGAGCGCGGCGTGCCGTTCGCCGCCGGCGCTGCGGAGTGACGGGTCCACGTCGTAGTCGCGCTCGTACGTGGCCACGAGCGCGTCGACCGCTGCCGTGTCCGCTTCTGCGGCCTCCACCGCTGCCGCGAGCTCGTTGACGGCCCACGTGTTGACCTGCACGCCGAGCTCGATCTCGGCCTCGGTCTTGTCGCCCTCGGTGACGGCGACGTAGCGCATGTTGTCGCCGAAGCGGGTGAGCTTCAGCTCGCGGACAGCGGCGGCACCGGCGGCGGCACGGGTCCAGTTCGCGACGCGCTGCTGGACGCGGGGGTCCGAGACGTGGCCGACGGCCGTGGCGTGCCGGACGCCGAGGCGGGCCAGGGCGTAGCCGAACTCACGGTCGCCGTGCGCGGCCTGGTTGAGGTTCATGAAGTCGAAGTCGATGTCCGCCCAGGGCAGCGTGACGTTCGCCTGCGTGTGCAGGTGCAACAGCGGCTTGGTCAGCGCCTGCAGGCCGCCGATCCACATCTTGGCCGGGCTGAACGTGTGCATCCACGTGGTGACGCCGATGACCTTGTCGTCGGCGCTCGCCTCGATGAGCGCCCGGCGGATGCCGTCGGCGTCCTTGAGCACGGGCTTCCAGACGAGCTTCACCGGCAGGTGCCCGGCGAGTTCCGCGTGGACCGCCTTGCTCTGCTCCTCGACCTGGCGCAGGGTCTCCTCGCCGTAGAGCCCCTGGGAGCCGGTGAGGAACCAGACCTCGTAGCTGTCGAGCGTGGCCTGGGGGTCGACGGTGGTGTCCTGCGTCATCGCATGGCTCCTTCGGGGTTCTGTCCGTAGACGTTCTGGTAGCGATCGAAGAGTCGATCGATGTCGGCTTCGGGGATCGGCACCGCGTCGCCGAGCTGCCGCGAGATGTGGACGGTCCGTGCCACGTCCTCGCACATCACGGCCGCCTTGACGGCGTCCTTCGCGTCCTTGCCGATCGTGAAGACGCCGTGGTTCTGCATCAGGACCGCACGGCTGCGGTGGCCGCTCAGGGTGTCGACGATGCCGTGGCCGATCGAGTCGTCGCCGATGATCGCGAACGGGCCGACCGGGATGGGTCCGCCGAACTCGTCAGCCATCGCCGTGATCACGCAGGGGATCGCCTCGGCGCGGGCGGCCCAGGCGGTCGCGTAGGTCGAGTGGGTGTGCACGACGCCGCCGACCTCGGGCATGTTCCGGTACACGTAGGCGTGCGCGGCGGTGTCGCTGGACGGGCCGTGCTCGTTGCCCCAGCCTTCGGCCGGCACGCCGTCGAGGGTGCAGACGACCTGGTTCTCCGGCGTCAGGTCGTCGCTCGACACCCCGCTCGGCTTGATGACGAACAGGTCCGTCCCTGGCACGCGCTCGGAGACGTTGCCGCCGGTCCAGATCACGAGGCCGTAGCGGACGAGTTCGCCGTGCAGGCGCGCGACGCGCTCCCGCGTCGTCGCCACCACCTGGCGTGTGGTCTCGTCGATCGCGTCCGTCATCGGGTCACTTCCTCTGTCTGGAGGCGCGGGTCGGCGCCGTCGGTCTGCTCGGTCGGTCCTGTGGTCGCGCCGGGGCGGGTCGCCGCCGCCGCGACGTCCTGCACGGGCAGTGCGGCCCGGTAGCGCTCCAGGTACGTCTGGAACCCGGCGACGTCCGCCTGCTCGGGTTCGGCAACGTGCACGGCGTCCCCGCCGAACACGGTGTCGGACAGGTAGTCGGCGAGCTGCTGGTCGGTGTGCTCGAGGTAGGCGGCGAGCACGGCGATCCCCCACGCGCCGCCTTCGCCCGCGGTCTCCTCGAGCGCGATCGGCACGCGCAACGCCGCCGCGAGGAGCCGCTGCGGGCTGCCGGGCGTGCGGAAGAGCCCGCCGTGCGCGGTCATCCGGTCCACCTGCACCTGTTCGCCGTGCAGGACGTCCATGCCGATGGCCAGGGTCGCGAAGGCGCCGTGCACCTCGGAGCGCACCAGGTTGCCGAGCGTGAAGCGTGCGCCGGGGGTGCGGAGCAGCAGGGGCCGACCGTCCTCGACGTGGGTGACGGGTTCACCGGCCAGGTAGTTGAAGGAGAGCAGGCCGCCGGCGTCGGGGTCGGTGTCGTCGGCGACGGCCTCGGCGAGCAGGGTGGCGTAGACGTCGTCGATGCCGATCGGCGTCGCGCCGGTCCGCTCGCTCGAGGCCTCGGCGAAGCGTCCGAACACCCGGGCCCAGCTCGCGATCTCGCTCGCGCCGTTGTTGCAGTGCACCATCGCCACGGCGTCGCCGGCCGGGGTGGTGACGACGTCGAGTTCCTCGTGCGCGGTGGTCAGCGGCTGCTCGAGCACGACCATCGCGAAGATGCTCGTGCCGACGCTGACGTTGCCGGTGCGCGGGGCGACGGCGTTCGTCGCGACCATGCCGGTTCCGGCGTCGCCCTCGGGCGGGCAGAGCGGTGCGCCGGGTTCGAGTGCGCCGGTCGGGTCGAGCCAGGCCGCGCCCTCGGGGGTCAGCTCGCCGGCTTCGGCACCGGCGACGAGGACCTCGGGCAGCAGGGACCGCAGGTCCGGCACGCCGATCAGGTCCTGCGCGGTGGCGAGCATGGCGTGGTCGAAGTCCTTCGCGCCGGGGTCGCCGGGGCCACTGTCGACGGGGCCGCCCTCGATCGGGAACATGCCGCTCGCGTCACCGACGCCCAGGACGTTCCGCCCGGTCAGGCGGCGGTGCACGTAGCCGGCCAGCGTCGTGACACCGGCGATCCCGGCCACGTGCGGCTCGTCGTCGAGGACCGCCTGGTACAGGTGCGCGATCGACCACCGCAGCGGGATGTTGAAGCCGAGCGCCTCGCTGAGCCGTTCGGCCGCGGGGCCCGTGGAGGTGTTGCGCCAGGTGCGGAACGGCACGAGCAGCTCGCCCGCGGCGTCGAACGCCAGGTAGCCGTGCATCATCGCGCTCACGCCCACGGCGCGGTACGTGGTCGGGGTCACTCCGTACTGCGCCTCGACGTCGGCCACCAGGGCGGCGTACGCGGCGCGGAGTCCGGTCTCGACGGCGCCGAGCGAGTAGGTCCAGCGACCGCCGACGTACTCGTTCTCCCACTCGTGGGAACCGGCCGCGATGGGCACGAGGTCCTCGTCCACCAGGCAGGCCTTGATGCGGGTGGAGCCGAGCTCGATCCCGAGTGTGGTGCGGCCGTCCACGATCCGCTGTCGGCGGTCGTCACCCATGCGTTCCTCCAGAACCTCGTCGTCCCCAGTGAGCGCTCACATCCTGGCACGTGAGCGCTCACTCACGCAACGCCGCGGCGCGCCGCCCGTCCGTCCCGCTCGTCCCGCTCGTCCGGTCGTCCGGTCGTCCCCCCGCCCGTCTGCTTGCCTGCTTGCCTGCCCCACCGGTCGCAACACCCCGCTCAGTTCCCCCGACCGGTCACGAACCGTCGTCCGGCACATCAGCAGCCGTCCGTTCCTGACCACTCGACGTTCCACTCACGACGGGTCGTGACCGCGCGACGAACGAGGACGACGACGAAGTTCGACCCGCTGGCGCGCCACACCCGCGCAAGTGCTGACCACCCGCCGCCCCGCACCCGCGCAAGTCCTGACCACCCGCCGAACC
>NZ_QKSE01000019.1:0-63207 GCF_003234595.1 Curtobacterium sp. MCPF17_051
GGAGATGTGTATAAGAGACAGCCCTGGAGGCGCGGGGCGGGCCCGTCCCGCGCCTCCAGGGAAGGTGGTGGCCGGGTCAGGCGTCGTCGTGCGCGGCCAGGAAGGTCGCGACGACCCGGCGGAACTCCGCCGGCTGCTCCAGATGCGAGCAGTGGCTCGCGCCGGGGAAGACGTGCTGCCGGACGTCGGCGATCCGCTCGACGAACGGGGCCCACGTGGAGGGGGTGGCCTCGTCGTGCTCGCCGGCGACGACGAGCGTCGGCACGGCGATGCGGTCGAGCCGGTCGACGATGGTCCAGTCGCGCATCGTGCCGATGACGTGGAACTCGTTCGGGCCGTTCATCGTGTGGTAGACCGTCGGCTCGCGCTCCATCTGCTCCTCGGAGTCGACGAAGTCTTGCGGCATCGGGACCACGCGGCAGACGTGCCGCTCGTAGAAGACCTGCGTCGCCACCAGGTACTCGGGGTCGTCGACGGTGCCGGCCGTCTCGTGCCGGGTCAGGGCGTCCTGCACGTCGGCGGGCAGCTGCGCGCGGAGCTCGGCGGCGCCGTCGACCCAGAGCTGCATCGACGCGGGGGAGTTGCAGATCGCCAGCGAGCGGAGGCCCGCGGGCTGCCGCACCGCGATCTCGGCACCGAGCATGCCGCCCCACGACTGCCCGAGCACGTGGTGGTCGCCGAGCCCGAGGTGCTCGACCAGGGCGGCGTACTCGTCGACGAACAGCTGCGGCTGCCAGGTGTCGACCGGGGCGTCCGGGCGGTGGCTGCTCCGGCCGCAGCCGAACTGGTCGTGGTGGACGACGGTCCGGCCGGTCTCGTCGGCCAGGGCGGCGAGGTTCCGGAGGTAGTCGTGGGCCATGCCGGGCCCGCCGTGCAGGACGACGAGGGGCAGTGCGCCGGCGACCGGGGTGTCGGGCGTGGTGACCCGGTACCAGGTCTCGCCGTCACGGAACGGCATCGTGGATTCGGTGATGCTGGACATGGGGGTCAGCATGGAGCGGAAAAAGGTCCCACGCAATACCTTTTCTGCTGCCTTAACGTGGTCGTAACACCGCGAAGGGGGTCCGTGTGTCCGATCGTGCGACCGAGACGCGCGTCGACGAGGTCGAGGACCGCCTCGTGACCGCCGTCGCCGTGGGCGAGTACCTGCCCGGCGCGAACCTGCCGCCGGAGCGCGAACTGGCCGGCCTGCTCGGCGTCGCCCGGGTCACCGTGCGGGGTGCGATCGCCCGGCTCGTCGAACGGGGGCTGCTCGAGACCCGTCGGGGCCGGGGCGGTGGCACGTTCGTCCGCACCGAGTGGCCGGACAGCTCCTCGGACGCGGTCGGGCGGGTGCTGCTCGCCCGGTGGGAGGCGATCCAGGACGCCGCCGACGCCATCGCGCTGCTGCACGGGGCGCTCGCGACCGCCGCTGCGGAACGGGTCACCCCGGACGACGCCGCCCTGATCCGTGCACGGCTCGAAGTGTTCCGCGACGCCACCTCGGGTCTCGAGAAGCAGCAGGCCGACGCCGTGCTGCACCGGACGATCATCGACGCCGCGCGGAACGACGCCCTGCGGACGGCGCTCGCCGGGTTGGAGGCGCAGATCTCCATCGCCGCTCCGGCGCACCTGTGGGGCACGGCCGAGGGCATGGCGGAGATGGAGACCCGCGCGCTCCACGAGCACGAGTCGCTGGTGGACGCGGTGTGTTCGGGGCGGGCGCCCGAGGCGGGCGTGATCGCCCGGCAGCACGTCGGGATCGACGTCGAACTGCTCGAACGGGCCGTGCGGCGGACGGGGCAGGTGCCCCGGCACTGAGGGGGCGGTCTGTCGTCAGTGCACGGCGGGTGCCGGCACCGGGTAGACGTCGTCCGGCATCGGCCACGGCGCCCACTTCGGCCGCGGCGCGTACACCAGGTACGGCTGCGGCGTCGGGTAGCTGACGAGCTCGAGAGTCGACCCCCACGGCGTGCGGGTGTACACGAACCGGTTGCCGGCACCCGCCTCGTCACCACGCAGGTCGCGCGGGTCGGAGTTCCGGGTACCGCCGGCCGCCTCGACCCGCGCGAGCGTCTCGTCCAGGTCGTCGGCGTACATCGCCAGGTGCTGCCACCCCAGGTCGGACGGGTGTGCGGCGTTCCGCTGCTCGGGCCCCAGGTACTCGAACAGCTCGAGCCCCGGCCCCTCCGGCAGCGCGAGCATCCGCATGGCCCCCTGCGCCATGGTGCTCGGGATGCCGAGGTAGCCGTGCGCCTCGGAACTGCTGTTCGGCGTCTCGTCACGACGTCGCATGTCGTACAGGACGACGGCGTCGAACGCCGCCTCGAAGAACTGCGTGGCTGCGTCGATGTCCGGCACCGTGACGCCCACGTGGTCGATCCTGATTCCCCTGCTCATGGTCGATTCGTACCACCGGCGGTCACCGCCGCTCGGGTCCGGGCGGGGTCCGTGCGGGGTCCGTGCCCATCGATGCGGCAAGCCGCAGCGCGGGTCTCCTGCCCGGTTCCGGAACGGTCGTTCCAGGACGGGGTGCGGGACACACGACCGTTACACGAGGGAAACGGCGGGAGCGAAGTCGCTCCGTAGCTTCGTGCTCAAGCACGCACCGCCCCGCTTCCCACTCCCTCGGAGGACGCCATGGCTACCGACATCGCGACACCAGTCGCCGCGCCCCACGCCCCCACCACGACCGCCGCTCCCGCCCCAGCGGGTGCCGGTGTCGTCAAGCCCGGGTACGACCCGGCGCTCACGAACGAGGACCTCGCCCCGCTGCGCGAGCAGCGCTGGACGAGCTACAACTTCTTCGCCTTCTGGATGTCCGACGTGCACTCCGTCGGCGGCTACGTCACCGCCGGGTCGCTCTTCGCCCTCGGCATCGCGAGCTGGCAGGTGCTCATCGCCCTGGTGGTCGGCATCCTCATCGTGCAGGTCTTCGCCAACCTGGTCGCCAAGCCGTCGCAGCGCACCGGTGTGCCGTACCCGGTGATCAACCGCGCGGTGTTCGGGGTGCTCGGCGCGAACGTCCCCGCCATCATCCGCGGCCTCATCGCGATGGCCTGGTACGGCGTGCAGACCTTCCTCGCCGCCCAGTCGCTGAACATCATCTTCCTCAAGTTCATCCCGGCGTCGGCGGGGCTGCTCGACCACTCGTTCCTCGGGCTGTCGGCCCTGGGGTGGATCTCCTACGCGATCCTCTGGGTGGCGCAGGGCGCGCTGTTCTGGATGGGCATGGAGGCCATCAAGCGGTTCATCGACTGGGCCGGACCGGCGGTCTACGTGGTGATGATCGCGCTCGCGGTCTACCTGGTCAGCCAGGCGGGCATCGCCAACATCTCGTTCACCCTGTCGGTCGGCGAGCCGCTGTCGTTCGGGGCATCGATCCCGGTGATGCTGTCCGCGGTCGCCCTGGTGGTCAGCTACTTCTCCGGCCCGATGCTGAACTTCGGTGACTTCTCGCGCTACGGTCGGTCGTTCCGTGCGGTCAAGCGCGGCAACTTCTGGGGGCTGCCGATCAACTTCCTGTTCTTCTCGGTCCTGACGGTGCTCTGCGCCAGTGCGACGGTGCCGGTGTTCGGCAAGCTCATCACCGACCCGATCGAGACCGTGCAGGCCATCGGCGCCCCGTTCGCGATCCTGCTCGGTGGCCTGACGTTCGTCACCGCGACCGTCGGCATCAACATCGTGGCGAACTTCATCAGCCCCGCGTTCGACTTCTCGAACGTGGCACCCCGGAAGATCTCGTGGCGGGCCGGCGGCATGATCGCCGCGGTCGGTTCGGTGCTCCTCACCCCGTGGAACTGGTACGGCAACGACCAGGCGATCCTGTACACGCTCGGGGTGCTCGGTGCGCTGATCGGTCCGCTGTTCGGCATCCTCATCGCGGGCTACTACATCGTCGGCAAGCAGCGCATCGCGGTCGACGACATGTACTCGACGAGCCGCACCGCACGGTACTGGTACCGCGGCGGGTTCAACCCGAACGCCATCTGGACCCTCGTGGTCACCGGTGCGATCTCGGTCGCGAGCGCGGTCCTGCCGCCGGCACTCGGCGTGCTGCCCTGGCTGGCGAGCTACAGCTGGTTCATCGGCTGCGGCCTGGGTCTCGTCGTCTTCTGGGCACTCGAGCGTGCCCGGCCGAGCATGCCCGTGCTCGACGCGGACGACCCCTCGGTCGACGACGGCGCGGCCGTCGGTCGCGCCTGACCAGCGGCGTCGCGGCTCGTCCTCCACAGGGCGGGTCGCGACGCTCGGTCGTCCACAGATCGCAGACCACGGCCGGGAGGCCCGCCCCGCCCCCGCCACGATGGTCACCACCCAGCGCCACCCGTTCCACCGCTCCACTCGCTCCACCGGAAGGACCCCGATGCGCATCCGCGTCGTCAACCCCAACACCACCACGTCGATGACGCGGGCGATCGGCGTCGCGGCCGGTGCGGTCGCCGCTCCAGGCACGCTGATCGAACCGGTCGAGCCCACGATGGGGCCGGCCTCGATCGAGAGCCATTACGAAGAGGCCCTGGCCGTGCCCGGGCTGCTCGAGCAGATCGCCCGCGGCGAGCAGGACGGCGTGGACGCGTTCGTCGTCGCCTGTTTCGGGGACCCGGGGCTCGACGCCGCGCGGGAGCTCGCGACGGTGCCGGTGATCGGGATCGCCGAGGCCGGTTTCCACGCCGCCGCGATGCTCGGCCGTCGGTTCGGGGTCGTCACCACCCTGGCGCGGACGACCGGCCGCGCGCACGAGCTCGCCCAGCGCTACGGCTTCGCCCCGTTCGTCACGGAGATCCGGGCGTGCGAGGTCCCGGTGCTCGAGCTCGACGATCCCGGGTCCGGTGCACGTGCGCTCGTGACCGAGGAGTGCCGAGCGGTGATCGACGGGGGAGCGGACGCCGTCGTGCTCGGCTGCGCGGGCATGGCTGACTTCTGCGCCGAGGTCTCGCTGGCGATCGGGGCACCGGTCGTCGACGGCGTCGCGGCGGCCACGGTCCTGGCGGAGTCGCTCGTCCGGCTCGGGTTGTCCACGGGCAAGCGCGGCGAGTACGCCCTGCCGCCGGTGAAGGCGATGTCGGGGCTGCTGGCGGGCTTCGAACGCCACCCGGCGGCGGTCGCGACGGCCGGGGCGGGCGCGTGACGGGCCTCCCGGCGGGCGACACGGCAGACCTGGTCGTCCGCGCGCAGCGAGCCTGGGTCGACGGCGCGTTCCGCCCGGCCGCGGTCGTCGTCCACGGCGGCCGCATCACCGGCGTCCTGCCCGTCGACGTGGTCGTCGACGCCGTGCAGGAGCACACCGTGCCGGACGGGCAGGTGCTGCTGCCCGGGCTCGTCGACACGCACGTGCACGTCAACGAGCCCGGCCGCACCGAGTGGGAGGGTTTCGCGTCCGCGACCCGGGCCGCTGCGATGGGCGGGGTCACCACGATCGTCGACATGCCGCTCAACTCGATCCCCGCGACGACCACGATCGAGGCGCTCGCCGTCAAGCGTGCGAGTGCCGAGGGCCGGGTGGCGGTCGACGTCGGGTTCTGGGGTGGCGCGGTCCCCGCGAGTCTCGGGTCGCTCGACGCCCTGCACGACGCCGGCGTCTTCGGGTTCAAGTGCTTCACGGCGCCGAGCGGTGTCGACGAGTTCCCGCACCTCGACCCCGAGCAGCTCCGAGCCGCGATCGCCGAGGTCGCCCGGATCGACGCCCTGCTGATCGTGCACGCCGAAGACCCGGAGCACCTCGTGCCGCACCGGGCGCTCGGTGGCCGGTACGCCGACTTCCTGGCCACCCGGCCCGTCGCCGCCGAACGGTCCGCGATCGCGCAGGTCATCGACGGTGCACGGGCGACCGGTGCGCGGGTGCACGTGCTGCACCTGTCCGACGCGGGCGCGCTGCCGATGCTCCGTGCCGCGAAGGACGACGGCGTCCGGATCACGGTCGAGACGTGCCCGCACTACCTGTCGTTCGAAGCGGGCACGATCCCGGACGGCGCGACCGCCTACAAGTGCTGCCCACCGATCCGTGACGACGCCAACCGCGACGCGCTGTGGGCGGGCGTGCTCGACGGCACGATCGACCTCGTCGTGTCGGACCACTCGCCCTCCACCGCCGACCTGAAGACCGACGACTGGGGTCTGGCCTGGGGCGGGGTCGCCGGCCTGCAGGTCGGGTTCCGGGCGGTCTGGACCGAGGCCGAGCGTCGCGGGATCCCGCTCGAGGCGCTGCTGCCGCTGTTCACGACCGGTCCGGCCGCCCTGGTCGGGCTGCGCGACCGCGGGGAGATCGCTCCCGGTGCCCTGGCGCACTTCGCCGTGTTCGACCCGTCCACCGAGTCCGTCGTCGACGTCGCCGGGCTCGAGCACCGCAACCCGGTGTCCGCGTTCGACGGGCTGCGCGTGCGCGGCAGCGTCATCGAGACCTGGCTCCGCGGCCGTCGCATCGCCACGGCGGCTGGCGGCGTGGCCGGCGTCGAGGGGCAGCTGGCCGGACGGCCAGTGCTCGCGGCGGAAACACCCCTGTAACGATCGTTCCGGTATCTTCGGATCAGGAACGGAAGGAACCACCATGCTCCCAGTGAACCCACCCGCCCGTCTCCTCATGGGGCCCGGTCCGATCGACGCCGACCCGCGCGTGCTCCGTGCACTGTCGACGCCGCTCGTCGGCCAGTACGACCCGTGGATGACCGCCACGATGAACGAGACGCAGGCGCTCTACCGCCGCGTGTTCGGCACCCGGAACGACGCGACGCTGCTCGTGGACGGCACCTCGCGCGCGGGGATCGAAGCGGTGCTGGTGTCACTGCTCGCCCCGGGCGACCGCGTGCTCGTGCCGGTGTTCGGCCGGTTCGGGCACCTGCTCGCCGAGATCGCAGGCCGCGCCGGTGCCGAGGTCCACACCATCGAGACCGACTGGGGCCAGGTCTTCACGCCGTCCGCGATCGAGTCGGCGGTCGCCCGCGTCCGGCCGAAGGTGCTGGCCGTCGTGCAGGGCGACACCTCGACCACGATGAACCAGCCGCTCGACGAACTCGGTGCGATCTGCGAGCGGTACGGCGTCCTGCTGTACACCGACGCCACGGCGACGGTCGGCGGCAACCCGCTCGAGGTCGACGCCTGGGGGATCGACGCCGTGAGCGCCGGGCTGCAGAAGTGCCTGGGCGGCCCGTCCGGCAGCGCGCCCGTCACGTTGTCGCCGAAGGCCGTGGCCGTGCTCGACGAGCGGCGGAGCGTCGAGGCCGGCATCCGCGAACCCGGTGACGACGTCGCCGACGAACCGATCCGCTCGAACTACCTCGACCTCGCGATGATCCTCGACTACTGGGGTCCGCGCCGACTGAACCACCACACCGAGGCCGCGTCGATGCTCTACGCCGCCCACGAGTGCGCGCGGATCCTGCTCGAGGAAGGCCGCGACGCCGTCGTCGCCCGCCACGAGACCGCCGGGCGCGCGATGCTCGCAGGGGTGCAGGCCCTCGGGCTCCCGGTCTTCGGTGACGTCGCCCACAAGATGCACAACGTCGTCGCCGTCGAGATCCCGTCCGACGTCGTCGGCGACCAGGTCCGCGGCGCGATGCTCGACGACCACGGGATCGAGATCGGCACCTCGTTCGGTCCGTTGCACGGGCGGGTCTGGCGCATCGGCACCATGGGCTACAACGCCCGGAAGGACACCGTGGTCACGACCTTGGCCGCCCTCGAGCACACCCTGCGTCGGGCCGGGCACGCGGTCCCGCACGGCGGCGGTGTCGATGCCGCCCTCGACGTCTTCCGCGACGACACCGCAGCGGTCGCTCCCGCCGGAGCCGAGGTGCTCGCGTGAGCGCCGTGCCCGTCCTGAACGCCACCGCCGTGGGCGCCGCGGACGCCGAGCTCGTCGCCCGCTGGTGCGACGAGCTCGCCACCCTCAGCGCCGAGCCGGGCCGCATCACCCGCGTCTACCTGTCACCCGAGCACGCCCGGGCGAACGCCCTCGTCGCGCGCTGGATGCAGGACGCCGGACTGTCCACCTGGCAGGACGCCGCCGGCAACCTGCACGGCCGGGCCGAGGGCGCGACGCCCGACGCGCCCGTGCTGCTGCTCGGCTCGCACCTGGACACCGTGGTGGACGCCGGACGGTACGACGGCGTCGTCGGGGTGCTCATGGCGATCCGCACCGCCGCACGGCTCACCGCCGCCGGCCCGCTGCCGGTCGCGCTCGAGGTCATCGCGTTCTCCGATGAAGAGGGCACGCGCTTCGGCAAGGCCCTGCTCGGTTCGTCCGCGGTCGCCGGCGTCTGGGACGACGCCTGGTGGGACCTGGCCGACGGTGACGGTGTCACGCTCCGGCAGGCCTTCACCGACTTCGGCCTCGACCCGGAGCGCGTCGGCGACGCCGCCGTCGACCCGGCATCGGTGATCGGCTACCTCGAGGCGCACATCGAGCAGGGTCCGCACCTCGAACAGGCCGGGCAGGCCCTCGGGGTCGTCACGAGCATCGCGAGCGCCCGGCGGTTCTCGGTCGAGGCGGTGGGCGAAGCCCGGCACGCCGGCGGCACCCCCTACGAGCGCCGGCACGACGCCCTGCTCGCCGCCGCCGAGGCCGCGCTCGCGGTGGAACGGATCTGCCGGGCCTCGCACCAGGTCGGCACCGTCGGGACGATGACCGTCGAACCCGGAGCCGTCAACGTCGTCCCCGGGCTCGCACGGTTCTCCGTCGACCTGCGCGGCGAGTTCGACGACGAGCGCGACGAGGTCTGGGACGAACTCACCAAGGCCTTCACGCTCATCGGTGAACGGCGCGGGGTGAGCGTCACCCCGACCGAGGTGCACCGTGCGCCCGCGGTGTTCTGCTCGCCCCGGCTCATGGACGCCGTCCGCGCCGGGATCGTCTCGACGGGCGAGACAGTGCCCATCGAGCTGTTCTCACGGGCCGGCCACGACGCGATGTCGCTCGGGCTCGTGACCGACGTGGCGATGCTGTTCCTCCGCAACCCCGACGGCATCAGCCACCACCCGGACGAGTTCGTGTCGACGCCGGACATCGCCCTCGGACTCGACGCCCTGGCCGTCGCCGTCGACCGAGTGGCCCGCGCATGAGCACCGCCGGCCCCGACGTCCGCGCCCGGATCGACTCCGTGTGGGAGCAGCTCTCACCCGCCGAACGACGGGTCGCCGCCATGGTCCGGCACGATCCGGAACTCCTGCTCATCGGCACCTCCGCCGAACTCGCGGCCGAGTCCGGCACCTCGAAGGCAACGGTCTCGCGACTCGTGCGGTCGCTGGGGTTCCAGGACGCCGCCGAGGTCCGGCAGAACCTGATGTCCGCACGGGGCTCGGGCCTGCCGTGGGTCGCTGAGGACGCTGCCCACGTCGACCAGCGCGCGGTCGAGGCGCGCAACCTCGACGCGGCCTTCGCGTCGCTCGGCCGAGCGGACCGCCCGCGGCTCGCCCGTCGGATCGTCCGCGCCCGCCGCGTGCTCGTCCTCGGTGAACGCGGCGCGTACCCGATCGCGCTGCAACTGCGGTCCCAGCTGGCGCAGGTGCGGTCCGACGTCCGGGTCGGTCCGTCACCCGGGCAGCGGCTCGGGGAAGAGGTCGCCGACCTCGACCGGCACGACCTCGTGGTCCTGGTGACCGTGCGTCGGCACACCGCCGGGGTCGAGCGGATCGTCCGGCACTGCGTCGACTCCGGGGCGGACGTCATCGTCCTCGGCGACCCGACGGCCGCGGTCATCGCCGCCCCCGCGACCACCGCGATCCTCTGCCCGGTCGACTCGCCGTCGGCGTTCGACTCGATGGCCGCGCTGTTCGCCGTCGTCGCCGCGATCACGAACGACGTCTACGACGCCTCGGGTCCCGGTGGCCGGGTGCGGGTCGTCGCCGTCGCCGCCGCCTACGACTCGCTGGGGGAGCTCGCCGCGCCCTGACCGCCGTCCGACCCGGCGCGCAGCTCGGCACGCAGTTCGGCGACGAGCGAGGCGTTGCGGTCGGCGATGAGCCGCGGCATGTACCGAGCCAGCGCGACCACCTCGGCCAGGCGGCCCAGCGGGCCGAGCGGAGCGCGGAACGTGATGGTGTCGACCATGCGCGTGCCGCCGGCCGACGGCTCGAACCGGTGCTCGTGGTGGAACCGGGCGAACGGCCCACGCACCTGTTCGTCGACGAACCGGTGGGGTGCCTCCAGGTCGGTGATCCCGCTCGTCATCCGCCAGACGATCCCGAAGTGCCGCGCACGCCAGGTGACGGTCTCGCCCAGGCCGATCGTGCCGGCCGTCGTGCCGGCGACGGCGCGTTCATCGGTCGCGGCCATCGATCGCTCGTGCGCGCCGATGTCGAGCGACAGCGCGAAGGCGCGCTCCGGTGGAACAGGCAGGTCCGTCACGACCCGGAACGAGACGGTCACGACGCCGGCCAGCCCGTCGGGGTCGACCGGTCGTCGTCGTGCAACGCGGCGGCGAGCAACTGGTCGTGCCGGCTGCCGCGGTGCAGCACGCTCGACCGCGTACGTCCTTCGAATCGCAGACCGAGTCGTTGGGCGACCGCGGCCGACGCGGTGTTCGTGGCGATCGCGCGCCACTGCACCCGGATGAGACCGAGTCCCTCGGGCGGACCGGCGAAGGCCCACTGCAGCACGCGCTCGGCGGCCTCGGTCATGATGCCGGAGCCACGACCGTCCGGGTGCATGGCGTACCCGATCTCGGCGGCCCCGTCGGCGAAGGCGAACAAACCGACCGTGCCGAGCAGCCGGAGGTCGTCCGCGCGTCGGATCCCGAACTCGTACCGGCTGTCCGCCGCCCAGCCGGCCACGACGACGTCCGTGATCCAGTACCGTGCCTCGGCGTGCCCGTACGGTACCGGCACCGGGGTGTACGCGATGACGTCCGGGTCGTTGGCGTAGGCCATCACGTCCTCGGCGTCGCCGAGCTCGGGGACCGAGAGCACCAGTCGTTCGGTGCGGAGGGTGACGGGCTGCACGGGTCGAGCCTAGCCACGACGGCGCGGGCGGTAGCGTCGGGGGATGACGTTCGACGCGCTCCCGTTCCCGGTCATCGACGGCCACAACGACCTGCCCTGGGAGCGCCGTGACAGCCACGACTCCGGTGTCGAGGGCATCGACACCGAGACCGACTCGCTGCACACCGACATCCCGAAGCTCCGTGCCGGCGTCGTCGTCGGGCAGTTCTGGTCGGTGTTCGTGCCCGCGGACGACCCGGACCCCGTGACGACGACGCTGCAGCAGGTCGACCTCGCGCACCGCATCATCGAGCGCTACCCCGACGACCTCGCGCTCGCCCGCACCGCCGCCGAGGTCCGTGCCGCCGTTGACTCCGGCCGGATCGCGTCGCTGCTCGGCGCCGAGGGCGGGCACTCGATCGGCGACGACCTCGCGGTCCTCAGGACCCTCGCCCGGCTCGGCGTCCGCTACATGACGCTCACCCACAACGACGACACCCCCTGGGCCGACTCCGCGACCGGGGAGCGGGCACACGGCGGCCTGACCGACCGCGGGCGGCAGGTCGTCGCCGAGATGGAGCGGATCGGCATGCTCGTCGACCTGTCCCACACCGCCCCGGCCACCATGCGGGACACCCTCGACGTGGCGACCCGGCCCGTCGTGTTCAGCCACTCGTCGACCGTCGCGATCGACGACCACCCGCGGAACGTGCCCGACGACGTGCTCGCCCGGCTGGCCGACAACGGCGGCGTGGTGATGATCACCTTCGTGCCGAAGTTCGTGTCGCGGGCGTGGGCGGACTGGGAGGAGTCGGGCATGTCCGGTGAACCGCCCCTGGTCACGGTGTCGGACGTCGCCGACCACGTCGAGCACGCGCGCGACGTCGCCGGTGTGGCGCACCTGGGCCTCGGCGGTGACTACGACGGCACCCCGGTGCTGCCGCCGGACCTGCGGGACGTGTCGCGGTACCCGGTGCTCGCGGCGGAGCTCGTCCGGCGCGGCTGGGGCGAGTCGGACCTGCACGCGCTGGCCGGCGGCAACGTACTGCGGGTTCTGGAAGCGACCGACGAGCGGTTCGCCCGGACGGCGTTCGTGCGCTGACGCGGTGGCGCGAACGCCTCGCATCCGCCGTGCACACCGAGTGATGGACAGGGCCGCCGACGGCGTGGAGGCGCGACTCGCGTCCCGCGCGCAGGCGCCGTCACGGACAGGACCGCCTGGGGTCCGGTCGCTAGGATCGGGCGCACACCGCGCCTCCAGGAAGAGCGATGCGCGACCTGAGCTGCGAAGGACGGACCGGATGAGCGGCACCATCTACGAGAACATCTCCCAGGCGTTCGGCAACACCCCCCTCGTCAAGCTGAACCGGCTGCCGAAGGCGGGCGGGGCCGAGGTGCTCGCGAAGCTCGAGTTCTACAACCCGGGCGCCAGCGTCAAGGACCGCCTGGGCGTCGCGATCATCGACGCCGCCGAGGCCTCCGGCGCGCTGCAGGCCGGCGGCACCATCGTCGAGGGGTCGTCCGGCAACACCGGCATCGCCCTCGCCCTGGTCGGCGCCGCACGTGGCTACCGGGTCGTCATCACGATGCCCGAGACGATGAGTGTCGAGCGCCGCGCGGTGATCCGTGCGTACGGTGCCGAGATCGTCCTGACCCCCGGGCCCGAGGGCATGAAGGGTGCGGTCGCCAAGGCCGAGTCGATCGTCGCGGAGACCCCGGGCGCGATCCTCGCCCACCAGTTCGAGACGGCTGCGAACGCTGAGATCCACCGGAAGACCACGGCGGAGGAGATCCTGCGCGACACCGAGGAACACGTCGACGTGTTCGTCGCGGGTGTCGGCACCGGCGGCACGATCACCGGTGTCGGGCAGGTGCTGAAGGAGCGAGTGCCCGGCGTGCAGATCGTCGCCGTCGAGCCGAAGGACTCGCCCCTGCTCTCCGAGGGCAAGGCGGGTCCGCACAAGATCCAGGGCATCGGCGCGAACTTCGTCCCCGAGGTCCTCGACCAGAGTGTCATCGACGAGGTGTTCGACGTCGAACTCGACGACGCGCTCCGGGTCGCCCGCGCCCTGGCGACGCAGGAGGGCATCCTGTCCGGTATCTCGTCCGGCGCGATCATCCACGCTGCCCTCGAGATCGCGGCACGCCCCGAGAACGTCGGCAAGCGGGTCGTCGCCATCGTGTGCGACACCGGAGAGCGCTACCTGTCGACGGTGCTCTTCGAGGGGCTCACTGCGTGAGTCGTCCCCTCCGACGAGGCGTGCTGCGGACCATCCGTGAGGACTTGTCCGCAGCACGCCGAGGTGACCCCGCTGCCCGGGGCGACCTGGAGAACGCGATCGTCTACTCCGGGTTGCACGCCATCTGGACGTACCGGGTGACCCACCGCCTCTGGCACGCCCAGGGGTTGCCCGGGTCCCGGTTCGCGGCCCGCCTGCTCGGGCAGGTCGCGAGGTCGGTCACCGGCATCGAGATCCACCCGGGGGCGCGCATCGGCCGTCGGTTCTTCATCGACCACGGCATGGGCGTCGTCATCGGGGAGACCGCGGTGATCGGAGACGACGTGCTCGTGTTCCACGGAGTGACCCTCGGCGGGCGCGGGGGCGACCACGGGCCGGGGGCTCGACGGCACCCGGTGGTGGGGGACCGCGTGGTGCTCGGCGCCGGGTCGTCGCTGATCGGGGCGATCACGATCGGTCCGGACTCCGTCGTCGGTGCCAACACCGTGGTGACGAAGGACGTACCGGCGGGGTCGGTCGTCACCGGCGTCGCCGGGACTCCGCGTCCCCGGTCCGGGCACGAGGGCGTCCCGACGCTCTGAGCGCGTCGCCCAGCGCCGCGCCGGGCGCACACCGGGCGTGGCAGGCCGCAGGACACCGGTGTTCGCGCATCGCAACGCGGTGTGCGGGTGTTCAGGGCGCGACCACCGGTGTCGTGCAGGTGTCACCGAGCGCCAGCGAGCGTCAGCTCTTCTCGCAGGCGATGCCGTCCTTGTCGCGGTCGAGCTTGACGTTCGCCTTGTACAGGGCGTCGTCCTTCTTCACCGTGCCCTTGAGCGCGCGCGAGGTGGTCTTGCCGCCGGAGACGACCTTGTTGCTCGTGACGGACTTCTTGGCGATGCCGCCGGAGTACACCTTCTGCACCGCGGAGCAGTTGGCGTAGGACTTCGGCGCTGCCTGCGCGGTCGAGGTCCCGCCGACGACGACGGTGGTCGCGAGGACAGCGGTGGCGGCGGCGATGCCGAGGGTACGGATGATGCGCACGGGTTCCCCCTGGAACTGGTGGTGGTCGCGCGAGCGACCGCCGCGTCGGGTACGCGGCGTGGCGATCCTACGACGTGATCGAGGCGCACGACCCCCCCCCGAACGGGTGCGCTGTCGGCGGCCTGCGCCATGCTGGTCCCATGGACGGCCAGCAGCTGCACGAGATCGCGAGCCGCACGGCCCTGGGGCTGCCGGCGGCCGTCGAGACCCAGCCGTTCGGCGAGGGCTCGCTCGTCTACAAGGTCGTCGGCAAGATGTTCGTGATGATCAGCGAGGTCCGAGGCACCCCGATCGTGAACCTCAAGTGCGCACCACCGCACGGTGCCGCGCTCGTTCGCGACCTCGCCGAGATCACGCCCGGGTGGCACATGAACAAGCGGCACTGGATCACGCTGACACCGGGTGACGGCATCGACGAGACCCTGGTCGAGGACCTCGTGGCGAACGCCTACGACCTGGTGGTCGCCGGGCTGCCTGCGGCGAAGCGTCCGATCGACCCGTCGCGCGGCGTGCTGCCGGGCTGACTGGGCGCAAGGGGCTCGACGGGCTCGACGGGCTCGACGGGCTCGACGGGCTCAGGCCCGCGCGGCGACCTTCGACAGGTCCTGGACGACCTTCGGTGCCAGCCGCTCACCCGAATCGAGCACGGCCCGTGCACGCTCGGGCGACAGGTCGCTGAAGATCTCGCCGATGGTCACCCCGTGGTCGGGCCGGTGGGTCACCTCGATCGGGTCGCCCGCCGCGACCGAGCCGGACTTGACCACGCGGAAGTACGCCCCCGGCCGCCCCTCGTCGGCGAACCGCTTCACCCACCTGTCGATCCCCATCCGCCGGGCGAAGGTGCCGCAGGGCGTGCGGGGGATCGTGACTTCGACCACGAGGGTCTCGCCGATCCGCCAGCGTTCCCCGGTCACGGCCCCGGTGACGTCGATGCCGCTGGTGCGGAGGTTCTCGCCGAACAGGCCCGGCGTGACCTCGCGGTCGAGCAGGTCGGCGAAGTACGCGGCGTCCTCGTCGGCGTAGGCGTACACGGCCTGGTCCACACCGCCGTGGTACTTGCGGTTCGCCTGCACGTCGGCGCGCAGGCCGAGGGGTCGGACCCGGACGCTGCCGGTGACCGGGCGCTTGTCGATCGCGGTGACGCCGATGATGCCGGAGTCCGGCAGCAGGCGGTCGACGCGGCAGACGGCGGTGACGAGCGACATGGAGCCACTCTGGCGCACCCGGGTCGGTGCGCCAAACCCCGACCGGCAGCTGGTGCTGATGTGTGACGAAACGGGTGCGACGCACGTCCCATCGTCGACCACACCACGAGGAGACGACATGACCCGCACCGTCGCAGTCCCCAGGAACGCCCCCGCGCACGTGCTCGCCCTGGCGCGTGTCCGGTCGCTCACCGCCCGGCCGGTCGGACCGCTCAAGGTCGTGCCGGCCCACCGGCGCACCCAGCCGTTCTCCATCCACCACCAGTAGAAGGAACGCGTGCACCACCAGTCCCTCGCCGAGCTCGACGACGCGGTCCTCGCCGGCCGGTCGTCCGACGGTGACGTCCGGGCCTTCGAGGTCCTGATCCGTCGCCACACCCCGCTGCTCCGCGCCTACGCTCGTCGGACCCTCGGTTCCACCGATGAACTCGACGACGTCGTGCAGGAGACCTTCATCACCGCCTGGGACCGCCTCGACAGCCTCGAGGACCTCGCGCGGGTGAAGTCCTGGTTGATGCGCATCCTCAGCCGGAAGTGCCTGGACCGCATTCGCGCACGTCGCATCCACGACGACGTCACCGAGCTCGAGGTCGCCGCGCCCGCCGACGACGCACCCGACCGGGTCGCCGAGGCTCGCTCCCGCGAGGACGCGGTGGAACGTGCGCTGGCCGAACTGCCCGAAGCCCAACGACGGTGCTGGATCATGAAGGAGGTGCTCGAGTACCGGTACGACGAGATCGCCGCCGAACTCGATCTGCCACCGTCGACGGTCCGGGGACTGCTGTCCCGAGCGAGGAAGAACATGATCCGACTCATGGAGGGATGGCGATGACCGACCACGACGGCATCCGACCGGACCTGCCCGACAGCCCCGAAGCACTCGACTCCCTGGAGCCGGGTGACCTGGACGGACACTCGATCGACGAGCTCGCCGACTACCTCGACGCGGGCATGCAGCCGGCCGACCCGAGCATCGACGACTCGCCCGCCTGCCAGAACGCCCTCGCCGCGATCATCCGCGTCCGCCACGCCTCGCTCCGCTCGCTCGAGGCGGCTGCGCGCGACGAGGCCCCGGCCGACGAGTCCTGGATCACCGGCGTCCTGGCGAACATCTCGATCGAGTCCCGCTCCGGACGCGACGTCCCGCTCCGCCCGCTGTCCGAGACGGAGCGTCCCGTGATGACCGAGGGCGCCATCCGCTCCCTCATCCGCCGCACCGGCGACGAGGTCCCCGGGGTGCTCGTGGCCCGGTGCCAGCTCGACGGTGACGTCACCGAGCTGGCATCCCCGATCCGGGTGCTCGTGGAGATCGCGATCGCCGCCGGTCCGTCGATCCCCGCGACCGCTGAGCTGGTCCGCACCGCCGTGGCCGGTGCCCTGGCCGAGCAGACCGACCTGCTCGTCGAGGCGATCGACGTCGTCGTCCGCGACCTCCTGCCGGACCCCGAGCCCGGCACCGACCCGGAGGAGGCCCGATGAGCGCCACCGACGAGACCCTCGCCGCGATCGAGTCCGCAGTCCTGCAGGTCCCGGGCGTCGACGACCTCTACCGTTCCCGCCCGACGGTCGCGAGTGCGGTCCATGCGGTCCGCAGCATCGCGACGAACACCGGCCCGCTCCGGGTCGTCGTGGACGACGACGCCCTGCGCGTCGTCATCGGCACCGATGGCTTCCGCCCGGCCCCCGAGGTCGCCCGCGCCGTCCACGACGTCGCCCTGGCGACCGCCGCAGCCCGCGGCCTGGCGCTCAGCCGCGTCGACGTCCGCGTCGCCCGGGTGGGTTGACCGCGACCACGAAGCGGACGGGAGGCCCGTGGCGGATCCGCCACGGGCCTCCCGTCCGTCTGCTGGTCGCCTTCGCGACCCGCGCCGATCAGTAGAAGTTGTTCGCCTGCGAGTGCCCCCACGCTGCGCACGGGGTGCCGTACGCCGAGCTGATGTACTGCAGACCCCAGGTGATCTGGGTGGTGGCGTTGGTGCGCCAGTCGGCGGCGATCGTGGCCATCTTCGAGCCGGGAAGCGCCTGCGGGATGCCGGTCGCGCCGCCGTTCGCGTTGACGGCCTGGTAGTTCCAGCCGGACTCCTTGGTCCACAGGTTGTCCAGGCACTGGAACTGGTCGGCACCCCAGCCGTACTTCGACGACGCGAGCGAGGTCGCCGTGGCCTTGGCTCCGGCGACGGTGTTGCCGGCGGCGAGCTTCCGGGCGGCCTCCGCTGCCTCGGCGGCCGCCTGCCGCTCGGCTGCGGCCTTCGCTGCGGCTGCGGCCTTCGCGTCGACGTCCCGCTTGTCCTGCGTGGCGCTCGCCTGCGCGACGTCGGTGGTCGACGCGACCGTCGTCGAGATCCGGTTCGTCAGCGCAGCGCCGGACAGGTCCGGGTAGTCGCTCAGCGCGTCGACGCGCTGTTCGAGCGCCGAGGTGTCGACCCTGTCGTTCGCGGTCTGCATGACGGTCTTCGCCGTGGTGATCGTGGCGGCTGCCTGGGCGCGGTCGAGCGCGGTGCCGCGCAGGGCGGGCTGTGCGGTCGCCGAGGCGCTCGCGGTGCCGGTCGGCATGCCGAGGGCCTCGCCGATGGCGGGCTGCGTGCCGACGGTCAGCGCGCCTCCGGCGACGGCGAGGACCGCGGCGCCGCCAGCGATCAGCGTCGCGCGGTGCCGCAGGGCCCGGCGCATCCGGCGGGTGGGGGTGTTCAGGGCCTCACGTCGGGTCGAGGCGGTGGTGGTGGGGAGCTCAGGGGTGTGTCGCATCGGTTCCGCAGGTCGGCGGCTCGGTGGGGGAGGGACTCCTGCTCGCGCGACCGAGGTCGTGCGGGCACGCCGGAGGCTGGCGGTGTCGGTGACACCGTCGGCGACGACGAGGAGTCCTCGAGCCGGTGAGGACCGGACGGTGGTGTGGGGCCCGTCCGTCCGCCGGGAGCAGCCGTGGGGTGGCCGCGGTCAGGCGGAGCCGACACCATGACCGGTCAGACTGGGCAGCGCGTCCAGGAACGCTGGCAGAACGGTCCGTCCACCGCTTGGTAACGGTTCGGTAACGGTCGTGCGCGGCCTAGAAGGTGTGAGGTTCCTGGGCGTGCTCGCCCTGGGCGACGCGCTCGAGCGCGGCCAGGGCTCCGGCGATCGCCTGGACGTCCGACTCGTCGAGCTCGGCGATGAGTTCGGCGACGATCCCGGTGCGGTTCGCGCGGGCCTGCTCGACCGCTTCGATGCCCTCCGGCGTGGCCGTCACCATGAACGCCCGGCCGTCGCGCGGGTCGGCCTCGCGCTGGATGAAGCCGCGCTGCTCGAGCTCGGTCAGGATGCGGGTCATCGTGGGCTTCGTGACCACCTCGATCCGCGACAGGTCGCCGGGGCGCAGGGGTCCGTGCCGTTGGATCGACGCGAGCGCCGACACGATGCCGTACCCGAGCGAGGCCGAGTCGGTACGGGCCCGTCGGTTGATCCGACCGACCGCGGCGGCCAGGCGTGCGGCGACCTCGGTACGGTCCGTCGGGCGGGGGTTCATGTGCTGCTCCGGGTGCCTGGTTCAGGTGGTCGCCAGCGATGCTATCGGTCCGCGCGGCCCTGGGACTGGGAGCGTCACGCGCGTGCCCGAGCCACCGGCCGGGAGGCCCGTGGAACGTCGACCGCCCGCCTCGCGTCGGCGAGACGGGCGGTTCCTGTACGCGGGTACAGGTGAGCTCAGTGCTTCTCGCCCGGCAGCTGGTGGATCGCCTCGGTCGCGAGCTCGGCCGCGACGTTGTCGCCGGACTCGGTCGCCGCCCGGAGGCGTCGGAAGTCCTCGGTCATCCGGTCCCAGTCGACCAGCTCGTCGAGGTTGGGCAGACGCAACCGGAACGCCAGGCCGTCCATCGTGTCGCGGCAGACGCGCTGCAGGTTCTCGTTGCCGCACTCGGCGACGTACAGGGCGAAGACGTCGAGGGCGTCGTGGTTGACGGCGGCGACCTCGTGGGCCTCGAGCTCGGTGATCGTCTTGTCGAGCTGCGCGAGGATCTTCTTCCGGCCTGCCGACCCCAGGCGCGGGACCGCGAGTCGGACGACGCCGCCGAACAGCACGCCGAGGGTCTGCATCGCCTCGACGACCTCGGTCGGGTCTGGCGTGGTGACGCGGGTGTACCGGTTCGGGGCCATCTCGATCAGGCCGGCGCGGGACAGCTGGCTGAGGGCTTCGCGGATCGGCGTGCGGGAGACGCCGAGCCAGGCGATGAGCTCGTCGTCGTTCAGGCGTTCCCCGGGCAGGAGCGTGCCGTCCATGATCGCGTCGTGGATCTTGTGGCGGACGGTGTCACGGAGCAGCTGGTGCTCGGTCGGGGCGCTGCGGGGGACCGGCATGCGTTCTCCTTCGGGGGCGGTGGCGTCGGGGCGCCGGGCGAACGGGCACGGTCGACATCGCACGTGCTCGCATCACCGTACCTGATATGACAACGGCGTTCCGATCGGCTCAGCGCGTGTCAGCGTCGACGTGTCAGGTGCCGGTCACGCGCGTCACT
Source organism: Curtobacterium sp. MCPF17_051 (assembly GCF_003234595.1). Classification (NCBI taxonomy): domain Bacteria; kingdom Bacillati; phylum Actinomycetota; class Actinomycetes; order Micrococcales; family Microbacteriaceae; genus Curtobacterium; species Curtobacterium sp. MCPF17_051. The sequence continues at coordinate 19,846 of NZ_QKSE01000019.1, forward strand.
CGTGTCCGGAGCGTTCACCGAGCAGGCGGAGCGTGGCCGGGTCCTCGGCGCCGTCGTACCAGCGGTCGAGCACGGCGACGAACGGCCGCGGGTCGGCGGCGACCCGGGCGAAGAGCGTCATCGACGACCGGAGCTTCACCGCGTCGATACCCCCGAGCAGGGCGTCGGCGGAGTGGGCGGGGGCGTGGTGTGCGACGTCGGTCGCCGCGAGCAGGCGGGGACCGAGCACCGGGTGTGCCAGGTAGGCGCGGGCTTCGTCCGCGCCGGTGATCGCGTAGCGCACAGCCGTGGCGCTCCGGCCCAGGCCGGCCAGCTGCGGGAACACGAACCACATCCAGTGCGACGACTTCCGGCCCCGACGGAGTTCGTCGAGCGCGACGTCGTGGACACCCTGCTGGGCCCGGACGAAGCGGTCGAGGTCGAACGGGTCGTCGGCCTGTGCGTCGGTCTGTGCGTCCGTCACCGCACGACCCCGCCCCAGCCGTACCGGACGGTCGTGCCGTCGACCACGAGCAGGGAGTCCGGCGCCCGGTCGAACAACCCCGGCATGCCGACGGCGTCGGGCAGGTCGCCCTCGAGTCGGTCGAGCGTGGCCGAACGGGTGGTGAGCACCGGGTGCTGCCGCTGCCAGAACAGGGTCTGCGCCAGGTACCGCGCGTGGATGCCGGCGCGGGTGGTGAGCTCGGCGGCCAGCGGGGTGTCGACGGCCTCGCCGGCGGTCACCCGCACCGAGGCCGCGTGCTTCGGCCGCGCCGCACCGGTCGGGCGTTCCTGCCGGAGCGACCGCGCCCACCGCACCGGGTGCAGTGCGCGGGTCGGGTGCCGGACGGATCGGTGCGCCACCGCGTCACCGCGGCGACGGGAACCTGCGTGCGCGAACGTGTACGGCACGCCGAGCAGCGCGTGCGCGGCGACGATGGCGGGCACGTTCGCGGTGTCGACCGTGCGGTAGGTCACCCCGCGCCGCCCCTGGTCGTCCACCGTGAGCACCTCGATCGTGACCTCGGTCATGGTGCCGAGCCGCCCGGCGGACGGGAACGGCGGCACCCGGGTCTCCCGGAACACGTACGCCGACAGCCCCACCCAGGCGCTGCCGTCGACCACGTCCGGACGGGTCCCACGGGGGACGAGCCGCTGCAGCGACGCCGGGTCGTGCCGCCAGTGCGCGAACACGATGTCCTCCCAGGCGTGCTGGGTGACCGGGCGGTGCAGCAACGGCATCGCCGCGCGCGTCCACGACGGCTCGGTCACGGCTTCGGTGCGTGCCGACCGACGCGCACGCCCCACAGCACCAACGGGGCCTGCAGCGGGAGCCGCAGCACCGAGACCAGCCGCGCCGCCCGGCTCGAGCGGGGGTGGTCGAGGAGGTCGTTCGCCATCTTCACGTTGGCCGGGAACACCGCCGCGAACAGCGCCGCGGCTGCCCACCCCGAGGCACGGCGGGTCGCGGGCAGCGCCAGCCCGGCGGCGATGCCGAGCTCGGCCACGCCGGATGCCAGCGTGGTCAGCCGCGGGGGCAGCGCGTCCGGCACGATCCGGTCGTACCCGCGGGGGCGCAGGAAGTGGGTGACACCGGCAGCGCCGAGGATCACCGCCAGGAGGGTGGCCGTGCGGTTGGCACGGCGGACCCGCTCACGTCGTCGCATGCGCCCCATCGTGCTCGCCGGTCCTCGGAACCAGGTCAGTGCGCCGGTTCACGTCGGTGTCCCTTCACGTCAGTGCGGTCGCGACGAGGTCGAGGACCGCCGTCGCCACCTCGGCCTTCGAGCCGGAGGTCTCGCGGACCACCTCGCCGCCGGGCACCAGGACCTCGATCGCGTTCTCCTCGCGCTCGAAGCCGGCCGACCAGCCGACGTGGTTCACGACGAGCAGGTCAGCGGGCTTCCGGCTGATCTTGGCGCGCCCGAGCTCGATCCGCGCGTCGCGGTCGGGTTCGGTCTCGGCGGCGAACCCGACGATGATCTGCCCCGTCCGCCGTGCCGCCACGAGGTCGGCGAGCACGTCCGGGTTCCGCACCAGCTCGAGCGTCATGCGCTCGCCCTGCGAGTCCTTCTTGAGCTTCTCCGTGAGCACCTCGGCCGGACGGTAGTCGGCGACGGCGGCGGTCATCACGACGACGTCGGCTTCGGTGGCGGCGGTGTGCACGGCCTCGGCGAGTTCGAGCGCAGACCCGACAGGTACCACGGTCGCGTCCAGCCCGGCGGTCAGCGAGCCCTCGACGTTCGCGGCGACGAGGGTCACGGACGCGCCCCGACGGACGGCATCGGCGGCGATCGCGATGCCCTGGCGGCCGCTCGAGCGGTTGCCGACGAACCGCACCGGGTCGAAGGGCTCGCGGGTGCCGCCCGCGCTGACGACGACGCGGACGCCGGCCAGGTCGCCCTGTTCGCCACGGGCTCCGGTGCCGGCCACCGAGCCGTCCGCGTCGCGGCGACCGGCCGGTGCGGGGTGCTGGTCGAGCACGGCGAGCGCGGCGGCGACGATGTCCTCGGGCTCCGCCATCCGACCGATGCCCGCATCGTCGCCGGTGAGCGCGCCGACGACCGGGCCGACCAGGTGGACGCCGCGGTCACGCAGCGTGGCGACGTTCGCACGGGTCGCGGGGTGCTCCCACATCTGCGGGTGCATCGCGGGGGCGACCACCACGGGTGCCTCGGTCGCGAGCAGTGTCGTACCGAGCAGGTCGCTCGCCAGGCCGTGCGCCATCCGGGCCAGCGAGTCCGCGGTGGCTGGGGCGATGACGACCAGGTCCGCCCGGCGACCGAGCGCGACGTGGCGCACCTCGGCGACGTCGTCCCACACGCTCGTGGTGACGGGGTTGCGGCTGAGGGCCTCGAGCGTCGGCAGTCCGACGAAGCGCAGGGCGCCCTCGGTCGGGACGACGTGGACGTCGTGGCCGCGCTTGACCAGGTCGCGGACGACCCCGACGGCCTTGTAGGCGGCGATGCCCCCGGTGATCCCCACGATGACGGTCAGGGCGCGCTCTGCTGCTGCGTTCACCTGGCTCACGCTACCGGGACCTCGTGCGAGGATCGACGGCATGTGCACCGTCGTCGTCCGCGTCGACCCCGGGTCCGCGTGGCCCGTCACCGTGCTCGCCCTGCGGGACGAGTCGCCCGAGCGTCCGTGGGACCCGCCCGCTGCCTGGTGGCCGGACCGCGACCCGGACCTCCGTGGTGTCCGTGACCGCTCCGCCGGTGGTGCGTGGCTCGCCGCGTCCGACCGAGCCGGCCTGGCCGTGGTGCTCAACCGCGCCGAACCCGTGACGAGCGTCGACGGCACGTGGACGACCCGCGGCGTGGTGCCGGTGGACGCCGTCGCCGACGACCTGCTGCCCGGACACGACGGCACACTGCCGACCACGCGGGCCTTCAACCTGGTGCGCGCCACGGCCGAGGGCGCCTCGGTGCTGACCTGGGACGGCGAACAGGTCCGCACCACCGACCTCGGCCCCGGCGTCCACATGGTGACGCACGGTGCGGCCGACGATCCCGCGGCGCCGCGCATCGGTCGGTGGCTCGAGGCCTTCCGTGCCGTCGACGCCCCGGCCGGCCCGCCGGTGCTCGGCCCGTTCGACGAACTCCGCACCGTGGACTCCGGTGGCGACGCCGGGGACGGCTGGGGTGGCTGGTTCGGCGTGCTGGCGGAGTCCGCAGCGCTGCCGAGCGACCACCCCGACGCGATCCTCCGCGACGTGCACGAGGCCGAGGGCCACATGACGACCCTGTCGATCGTCGCCGCGGCGATCGCGCCGGGCCGCACCGTCATGCAGCACGCCCGCCTGACCGAACCCGGTCGGCTGGACGGGTCGGTGGAACTGCACCGCGCCTGACGCTGGCGACGTGCCGGATCCGCCCCGGGCCTCCCGGCCGCGCCCCGCGCCCGCGTCCCGGCGCGCACGACGTCCGAGCGGTGCGAGGTTGCGTCCGTGGTGCGACCCGCGTCCCCTCGCACCACGTCCGGAACCTCGCACGGCCGCGGCGCCCCTCGCACCGCGCGAGGGGCGCGACCAACACGACCCGCGCCGCGCCCGCTCAGAGCGGCGGACGCGTCCCGGTGAGGTCCTCGGCGACGGCCCAGAGTGAGCGGGCGAGGTCGGCGCTCCGCGCGGACCCGGGGATCGACATGGTGGTGGTCGGACCGGTCATGCCGAACGGACCCGAGGGGCCGTAGTACGCGCCGCCCACGGCGTTCGGCCCGACCGCCGCGTACAGCAGCGGCTCGGTGCCCTGCTCGACGGCCTGGGTGAACGGCAGGGCGCGGTTGCTCGACCGCACCGGCTTCGACCGACCGAGCGAGCGTCCCGCGGCCTGCAGGTTCGTCCGGGTGTAGCCGGGGTGGGCGGCGTTGCTGACCAGGGGCACGTCGGCCTCGACGGTCAGACGGTGCAGGTGCAGCGCGAGGAGCAGGTCGGCGAGCTTCGACTGCGCGTAGGCGCGCCAGCCGTTGTAGCCACGCTCCCACTGCAGGTCGGCGAAGCGGATCCGGCCGGGGATCGCGGCGAGGCTCGACATCGTGACGACACGGGGTGCCTGGGCCAGGGGCCCGTCGGCGAGGGATGCCCGGGCACGGAGCAGCGACGGCAGCAGCAGGTTCGTCAGGGCGAACGGGCCGAGGAAGTTCGTGCCGAACTGCAACTCGAAGCCGTCGACGGTCTCGAAGCGTTCCGGTGGGGCCATCACGCCCGCGTTGTTCACGAGGACGTCGATCGGGCGTTCCTCGTCGACGATGCCGCTGGCGAAGCGGCGGACGCTCGCCAGGTCGGCGAGGTCGAGTTCGCGGACCTCCACGTCGGCTGCGGGGTGGGCGGCGCGGATGCCGGCGGCGGCGGTCTCGCCCTTCTCGGTGCTGCGGACGGCGAGCACGACGCTGGCGCCGGCTCCGGCGAGGCGCAGGGCGGCCTCCTGTCCGGTGCCGCTGTTGGACCCGGTGACGACGATGCGACGTCCGGTCTGGTCGGGGAGGTTCGGCATGCGGGCGACCGTACTCGTGCGGGCTGGCCGACCCCGCCCCGACCCCGAGCCGACCCCGGCCCGACCCCGAGCGGGCCCCGAGCGGGACCCGAGCGGGCCCCGAGCGGGACCCGAGCGGGCCCCGAGCGGGCCCCGCGGCGGCCCCGTGCGCGCGGACCCACGTCGTGCTATGTTTATGCAAACGCATGGAAGTGCGATCAGGAGGACACCATGAGCAACGCATTCGGCACCGACCGTCCCTCGGACGTCCCGCCGCCCGCACCCGAGCGGATCGGGCCGCTGCAGCTCGGCCTCGACACCTTCGGCGACGTCACCGAACGCGCCGACGGCAGCCTGCAGTCCGACGCGCAGAGCATCCGCGACGTCGTCGACCAGGCCGTCCTCGCCGACCAGGTCGGCGTCGACTTCATCGGCGTCGGGGAGCACCACCGAGCCGACTTCGTCGTGAGCGCCCCCGAGGTCGTCCTCGCCGCGATCGCCGCCAGCACGGAGCGCATCCGGATGGGCTCCGCGGTCACGGTGCTGTCCTCCGACGACCCCGTCCGCGTGTACGAGCGCTTCGCCACCGTCGACGCCCTGTCGAACGGCCGCGCCGAGGTCATCCTGGGTCGTGGCTCCTTCACCGAGTCGTTCCCGCTGTTCGGCTACGAGCTGAGCGACTACGAGGTCCTGTTCGAGGAGAAGCTCCAGCTCTGGGCAGCCCTGCGCGGCGGCGACGCCGTGACCTGGTCCGGCACGAAGCGCGCGGGCCTGGTCGACCAGGACGTCTTCCCGAAGCTCGAGCACGGTGCCATCCCGACGTGGATCGGCGTCGGTGGCTCCCCGCAGTCGGTCATCCGTGCCGCGTCGTACGGCCTGCCGCTGTTCCTCGCCATCATCGGCGGGCAGCCGGCGCAGTTCGCCCCGTTCTCCCGCCTGTACCGCCAGGCCCTCGCGCAGCTCGACCTGCCGCAGCAGCCCATCGCGATGCACTCGCCGGGCTTCGTGGCCGCCACCGACGAAGAGGCCGCCGAGCGCTACTGGCCGTACCACAAGGCCGTCACCGACCAGCTCGGCCGGGAGCGCGGCTGGCCGCCCCTCGACGTCGCCGGGTACCGCGCGAGCCTGTCGGCCGGCGGGTCGCTCTACGTCGGCTCGCCGGAGACCGTCGCCCGGAAGGTCGCGCGCAACATGCGGATCCTCGGCGCCTCGCGCTTCGACATGCGGTACGCGACGGGTCGCCTGCCGCACGCCGACATGATGCGGTCGATCGAGCTCTACGGCACCGAGGTCGCACCCCGCGTGCGCGAGCTGCTGGCGCAGCCCGTCCCCGTCGCCTGACGGTCGCGGGTCCGGTCGGGGTCCGCAAGACACCGGTGTTCGCGCTCCACACCACCCTTCGCGGGTGTTCGGAGCATGGACACCGGTGTCTTGCGTGTGGGCTCCGTCCGGTGCCGCACGCAACGGCCGGGAGGCCCGGGGAGGCCCACCGAGATCGGCTCACGGGGGCCGCGGGTACGGTCCAGGGCATGTCGTCACGCCCCGACCACGCCTCCGGTCCCGCTGCTGGTCACGCCCCCGACTCCGTCGTCGAACGCCGGTTCCGCGGCCGGATCATGGGCGTCGGCACCACCTCGGGCGTCCGGATCGTCGTCGGGATGTGGGACCGCTCGCCGTTCGGCCCGTTCACGGACGTGTTCCTCGAGCTCCCCGACGGCACCAGCGTGCTGCTCGCGCCCGACGAGATCGTCGCCGCGTACGTCTCCGGCACCTACCGCTTCGACACCGTCTCGGTCGTCGACGTCCGCGCCCGCCGCACCGCCAGCGGCCTCGAGCTGTCCGCCGGGGCACTGCAGGCCTCGATCGACGTCGGCGGCATCTCGCCGCTCGGCCGGATCCTGCGCATCGTCCCGAAGCCGATCGCCCGCGACCCGCGCTGGCTCGCCGCGATCGACCCCGTGGCACGGCTGCTCGCGCCGGGGTCCGGCACGGCGGGGTCGGCGGGCAACGGTCGCCGCGAGTACTACGGCGTGACCGGGGCGCACGACGTCACCGGCGTGCGGGGGACCTGGGCGGGGGAGCCGCTCGGGGACCTGGCGCCGCTCGACCCGCCCGTGGCGTTCGGCTTCGCCTCGATGCCGAAGATCCCGCAGGTCGTCGACGTCGAGACCACCATCCGCGAACCTGCCTGACCCTCCGCGGGAGCCGTTCTCGGGTGCGTGCGTGTGCATGTTCCGACGATCCACGCGTCGATCGACTCGTGTTCAGTCGCTCGATGCACACACATCCGGTGCGTGTGCATGCAACGACGTTCCACCTGTCGATCGACGCGCGTGGTGTCGCTTCATGCGCACGCATGCACGGTCCGATGGCCGTGACGCGCCGGGCCGGGGGCGGCGTGGCGGAGGTGCGCCGGGCCTCCAGGCCGACCGGGACCGGACCACCTGGACGCGCCGGGCTGACGCGTCCAGCGCCGGAGGGGCACACTGGTCGGAACGGTACAGCCCCGTGCACCGACGGTCGCACGTCGCACGGAGCGGGGCGCATGACGCAAAGGAGCACCATGACCGACACACAGACGGACCAGCGCGCCGCCATCTCGGACATCGTCCACGGCGCCCACACGGCACTGCTCACCACGGTGAGCGAGGACGGGAACCTGCACGCCAGGCCCCTCGCGGTGCAGGACAAGACGTTCCACGGGACCCTGCGGTTCCTGGTGCAGGACGGCAGCGAGAAGGTCGAGGACATCGCGCGGAACCCGCACGTCAACGTCTCGATCGAGTCACAGGGCGGGTACCTGTCCATCGCCGGCACCGCCACCGTGACCCGCGACGACTCGGTGGTCGACGAGCTGTGGTCCCCGTTCGCCGAGGCCTGGTTCCCGAAGGGACGCCAGGACCCGTCGATCCGACTGCTGACGGTCGAGGGGGTCTCGGTCGAGTACTGGACCCAGGACACCGGGCCGGTCGGCAGCCTGGTGCAGATGTTCAAGGCGGCGCTCGGCAAGCAGAGCCAGCCGGACACCGGCGACCACGGCACGATCGAGCTCTGAAGCGCGACGCGACGCCGTCGTCCTGTCGGGACGGCGGCGTCGTGCCGTGTCGGGACGCGGCGCGCGGTGCTCGTGCGTCGTGCGCGGTGCCGCGGCCCGGGCCTGCTCGGGCTGCGCGTCAGCCGCTCACGGAGGGCCGAGCAGCCACAGCACCGCGACCAGCACCGGCTGCCCGGCCAACGCGGCCGTCACGAAGGTCCACCGCATCCAGGGCTTCGCGACCAGCTCGGGCGACCCGAACAGCGGCGCGAGCGGCATGAGCAGCCGCGGGGTCGAGGCCATCGGCAGCGACACCGCGAAGATGTACAGCGCGTACGCGGCCGAGTACAGCACCGTCGTGGGCCCGAGCCGCAGCGTCGAGCGGCGGAGCAGCCAGATCGGGTACGTGACGAGCAGGAACACCACGATCAGGATCCCGCCCACGCCGAGCCAGCGACCCGCGATGAGGAACCACGGCGTCAGCGGCACGAAGTCCACCCGGCCGATGAAGTTCACCCACCAGGACATCTCGGTCTCCAGGTAGGCGTTCGGCGTCCCGGTGGCATGCGAGGCGATCACCGGCCAGGCGAGCCCGGCGAGGACCATGGTCAGGCCCGCGGCGACGACCCGGACCTGCTCGCGGAGCGGGAAGCCCTCGAACACCCGGCCGGTCTCGCGCCGTGCACGCACCCACCGCACGAGCGCGACGACGCCGAGCACGAGCGGGATCGCCAGGGCGCCCGGGCGGGTGAAGGCCGCCGCGACGCCGAGTGCCGTCAGGAGCCCGTAGCGCCGACGTTCCAGGGCGAGCAGCGCCCCGAACGACAGCGCGAGGAACATGCTCTCCGCGTACCCGACCTGCAGCAGGAACGACAGCGGACCGCAGCTGAAGAAGAAGACCGCCCACATCGCCGCGGCGTGCCCGGCGCGGTCCCGCACCAGGCGGTGCAGCAGGTAGGTGGCGAGCAGCCCGGCGACGACCGCGACGAGCGGGGCGCCGAGTTCGAACGGCACCCCGGTCGAGGCGGTCAGCGCCCGGATCGTGAAGGGGAACGCCGGCAGGAAGGCCCAGGCGTTCTGCGCGACGTTGCCGGCGGCGTCGAGCGGCAGCGCGTCGGGGTACCCGTGCAGCGAGATCTGCTCGTAGTACTGCCCGTCCCAGGCCACCAGGAAGGCGCCGAACCCGTGCTCGTTGCCCCAGATCGCGTTGCCCGGAAGCGCACGACCGATGAGCGGGTACGCGAGCGCGAGCCACAGGGTCGACAGGACCCGGCCGCCCGTCCAGACGAGCAGGACCGCCGCCCACGCCGGCAGGGAGGCCACGGTTTCCAGGACGCGGCGTCGACCGCCGGCCGTGCCCGCGGCGACCACACCGGCGCTGTCGGTGCGGCTCACGCGCCAGTTCCTCGGCGTTCGGGTGGTCGGGTCGGCACCCGGCCAGGGTAGTCGGCCCGAGCCTGAGGATCACACGGAACCCCGCCTGGAGGCCCGTCCCGCGTCGTGCGTGCCGCCTCGCGTACGGTGGGTGGCCGGTGCGGCGTCCGGCGGGTGGGCGGTGCCGCGCACGGTGCCGCGTCCGGTGGGCGGCCCGTCCGTGACGGCGCGGACGTCCGCGGGCATAGTCTCGGTGGGCGATGACGACGACGGCGACGACACCCAGACGACGGACGGGCAGCACGGCGGTCGCCGTGCTGGTGGCCGGGACCTTCTTCATGGAGCTCCTGGACGGCACCATCCTGGCGACCGCCGCCCCGGCGATGGGGCGTGACCTCGGGGTCGACTCCGCCGCGGTGGGCGTCGCGATCACCGCCTACCTCGTGACCCTCGCGGTGTTCATCCCGGTGTCCGGCTGGCTCACCGACCGGATCGGCTCGCGGACGGTCTTCGCCGGGGCCATCGCGCTGTTCACGATCGCGTCGGCCCTGTGCGCGCTGTCCACCGGGCTGGTCGAGCTCACGCTGTGGCGCATCCTGCAGGGTCTCGGCGGAGCGCTCATGGTGCCCGTCGGCCGGCTCGTCGTGCTCCGGAGCGCGGGGCGCGAACAACTCGTCACCGCCATCGCCATCCTGACCTGGCCGGCCCTCGCCGCACCGATCATCGCGCCGTTCATCGGCGGGGTCCTCGTCGAGACGCTGACGTGGCACTGGATCTTCCTCATCAACATCCCGCTCGGCGTCATCGCCTTCGTCGCCGCCCTGGTGCTCGTGCCGCAGGAGCGTGCGGCGCAGCGCGTGCCGTTCGACTGGTTCGGGTCGCTGCTCGCCTGCGTCGGGCTCGGCTCGCTCGTGGTGATGGCCTCGCTGCTCGCGCTCGACGCCGTGCCGGTCACCGCGGTCGTCGTCTCCGGGGTTCTCGGCGCCGTGTGCTGCTGGCTCGCGATCCGGCACTTCCGCCGCGCCCCGCACCCGATCATGGGGCTCGACGCGTTCCGACTCGAGACCTTCCGGGTGTCGCACGCCGGCGGCAGCCTGTTCCGCCTGGCGGTGTCCGCGGTGCCGTTCGTGCTCCCGCTGCTGTTCCAGGACGCCTGGGGCTGGAGCGCCGTGCTCGCCGGGTCCGCGGTGCTCTGGGTGTTCGTCGGCAACCTCGGCATCAAGCCGATGACGACCCCGTTCCTCCGTTGGTTCGGCTACCGCCCGGTGATCATCGTGTCGTCGGCCGTCGCCGCGCTGACCGTGGTCGCGATGGCGTTCATGACCGAGGACACCCCGTTCTGGCTGCTCGCCGTGCTGCTCGTCGTCAGCGGTGCCGCCCGCTCCGTGGGCTTCACGGCGTACAACACCATCGCCTTCGCCGACGTCGAGCAGGCCGACATGACCCCCGCGAACACGCTGTCCTCGACGCTGCAGCAGACCGCCGCGGGCTTCGGTGTCGCCGTCGCCGCCGTGGTCATCCGCGCGGCTTCCGGCCTGGGCGGCGACGGACCGTACGCGGCCGCGTTCTGGGTCATCGCCGCCCTGCTCGTGGTCGCCTGCGTCGAGGGCATCCTGATGAGTCGCACAGCGGGCGACACCGTCCGCCCGGTCCGCCGTGTCCGCGCCTGATCCCGCCGCTGTCCGTTTCCGTCACGGTCACACGGACGAAACCCGGCAGGCGTTACAGTCTCAGCAACCGTCCGCGGTACCCGAGTACGGTGACCGCGGCAGGGTGACCGGAACACCCGGACAGGAAGGCAGCATGGCCGCGCCAGAGCAGCAGAGCACGATCGCACCAGAGCAGACCGTGCAGCCCACGCAGCTCCGTGTCGTCAGTTACAACCTCCGCGAGCACACCGCGAACGGCGAGCTCGCTGCACTGGCCGAGGCCTCCGAAGCCGACGTCCTGTGCGTGCAGGAGTGTGACAGCAACGACCTCGCACCGTCGATCGGCGGCCTCTCGCTCGCCGCGTCGACCCGTACCAACCGACTCGGGCTCGCGATCTACAAGCGTGACGACCGCTTCGAGGTGCAGGACTTCAGCATCCACTCACTGCAGAAGTCGCTGCACGACCGGGTCCTCGCACCCGCGCACGAGCGGCTCATCGCGATGCACCTGCGTGACACCGAGGCTGACGCCGAGGTCGTCGTCGCCTCGTTCCACGCCTCACCGCTGACCGCGACGAACTCCCTGCGCCGCAAGCAGATCGAAGCGGCGCACCAGTTCCTGCGCGAACTGGCGAAGGACGTCCCCGCGGTCATGGTCGGTGACTTCAACTACCCGTGGTTCCAGACGAACCTGCGGCGCAAGATCGAGCAGCACGGCTTCGCCCTGTCGCTGTCCGACCAGCCGACGTACCTGCGCTACCGCAAGTTCACGGGCCACTTCGACTTCGCGACGAGCGTCGGCCTGCACATCGCGGGCGTCGAGACCCTGCCGGCCGGCATCTCCGACCACCGCCCGATCCTGGTGCGTGCGCACTACGAGCACCCCGGCGAGACCGGCGCCGTCACCACCGTCGAGGCTCCCGCCGCCTGACCCGGTGCTGCTGCTCGCGGCGCCGTCGCGCGGCGTGCCGCGGGCGTGGCGCCGTCGCGTGGCGTGCCGCGGGCGTGGCGCCGATTGGTCGGGAACTGTCGGTTGCGGGGGCGGCGGGCGACGGTTCGTGCGCCTTCGGCGGAGGTGAGCGGGGAGTCATGACCGCTCGGCAGTCGGCGCTGGGCGCGCCCGTCACGCCGGCCACGCACTGGAGGCCCGGTGCCGGTCTCGTGGACCGGCACCGGGCCTCCAGGCGGTGGCGTTGCCGGGTGGTCACCAACTGTCGCCTGCGGGCCCGCCGGGCGACACTTCGCGACCGCTCGGCGGACGTGAGCGGGGAGTCGCGACCGCCCCGCACCGCCCCGCACCGTCCCGACCGCCCCGCGAGCCCGCGTCAGCGACGCAGCGTCACCCGCGCCAAGCGGTTGCCGATGAACTGGCCGAGCTGCACGATGACGACGATCGCCGCCACCGAGACGTAGACCACCCACCAGTCGTATCGCTGCGAGCCATAGGTGATCGCGTACTCACCGAGTCCGCCGCCACCGATCAGCGCGCCCTGCGCCGTCATGTCGACGATGCCGATGTAGATGAACGTGTAACCGAGGATCAGGGGGCCGAGACCCTCGGGGATGAGCACCGTCAGCAGGATCGACACGGGGTGCGCACCCGAGGCCCGAGCAGCCTCGACGACACCCGGGTCGACCGACAGCAGGTTCTGCTCGACGATCCGGGACACCGCGAAGGCCGCGGCCAACGAGATCGCGAAGGTCACCGCGGGGACACCGATCGTGGTCTGCACGACGACCCGCGACAGCGGCGCGATCGCGGCGAGGAAGATCACGAACGGGATCGGGCGGATCAGGTTCACGAACACGTTGAGCACCGTGTACGCGGTGCGGTTGCCGAGCACGTTGCCCGGCCGGGTCGCGTACAGCAGCAGGCCGAGCGCGAGGCCGATGACCCCGGCGATGACCAGCGAGACGAGCGACATCACGATGGTGTCGCGGATGGCGGCCAGGAAGACGTCGAACGTGTCGATCACGCTCTGGAACGAGTTGTTGTTCACGCGGCGGCCTCCTCGTCGGTCGTGACGCCGTCGGCGCGGAGTGCGGCGATCGCGGCGTCGATGGCGCCGGGCGCACCGGTTGCACCGGACGCACGCGATCCGCCGGGGCCGCCTGGCCCGCCTGGCCCGCCGCTGGCGTCGCTCAGCTCGTAGGTGAGCGACCCGATCCGACGCTCCCGGATCTCCCCGACCCCGCCGTAGACGAGCTCGGCGGTGACCCCGGCGGCGCGGAACGCGGCGTCGATGCGGTTCTGCAGCCCGGCCTCGTCGGTGATCTGCACCGTGACGAGCCGACCGGGGTGACGGTCCCGCAGGCGCCGGAGCGTCTCGGGGGAGGGCCGGTCGTGCAGCGCGGTGCGGACGAAGCGCTGCGCGGCGCCGGTCTTCGGGGTCGAGAACACGTCGTAGACGTCCCCGACCTCGACGACCCGGCCCTGCTCCATCACGGCGACCCGGTCGGCGATCTGCCGGACGGCATCCATCTCGTGGGTGATCACGATGATGGTGACACCGAGCTCCCGGTTGACCCGCCGGAGCAGCGCGAGCACCTCGGACGTGGTCTCCGGGTCGAGGGCGCTGGTCGCCTCGTCGGCGAGCAGCAGGTCCGGCGACGCGGCGAGGGCGCGGGCGATGCCGACGCGCTGCTTCTGCCCGCCGGAGAGCTGCTCCGGGTAGGCATGGGCGCGCTCGAGCAGGCCGACGAAGTCGAGCAGCTCGGCGACGCGGCGGTCCCGCTCGGCCTTCGGCACACCGGCGACCTTGAGCGGGTACGCGACGTTGCCGGCGATCGTGCGGGACCGGAACAGGTTGAACTGCTGGAAGATCATCCCGATGTTGCGACGCGCCGTACGGCGGTCCCGCTCGGGGATCGCCGTCAGCTCGCGGCCCGCGACGGTCACCGTGCCGGAACTCGGCAGTTCCAGCGCGTTGACCAGGCGGACCAGGGTGGACTTGCCGGCACCGGAGTACCCGATGACGCCGAGGACCTCTCCCTGGTGCACGTCGAGGGAGACGTCCTCGACGGCCACCACGGTCTCGCCGGTGTCGGCGCGGCGGTAGTGCTTCGAGACGCCGCGGAGTTCGACGAGGACCGGCACTACTGCTTGGCCGCCTTCGCGTCCTGCTCGACCTGGGCGAGCTCGTCCTGCAGCTTCGAGGCGCTCTCGTCGCGGGCGACGGCCTCGGGCAGGTCCTTCTCGAAGGCCTGCTGCACGGCGTCGTCCTGGAACAGCTCCGCCAGCTCGAGGTAGGTCTTGTTCCCCTTGTCCTCGTCGCGGACGGCGAACACGTTCACGTACGGGGCGGCACTCGCGCTCGAGGGGTCGTCCTGGTAGATCGCGTCCGAGATCGGCAGGCCGGCGGCGGTGGCGAAGTTGTTGTTCACGACCGCGGCGGCGACCGAGCCCTGCTGCAGCGCGTTCGCGGTCTGCGAGGCGTCGAGGGGCTGGACGTCGACCTTCTTCGTCTCGATGTCGTCGGCGGTGGAGAACGCCGAGCCGCCGTCCTTCAGCGTGATCAGGTCCGCGGCCTGCAGGATCAGGAGCGCACGGGCCTGGTTGATCGAGTCGTTCGGGATCGCGACCTTCGCGTTCGCGGGCAGCTCGGAAGGCTTGTCGTACTTCGTCGCGTAGAGCGGCAGCGGGTAGACGGCGGTGGAGCCGATCGGCTGCAGGTCGTCGTTCGAGGTGACGTTGTAGTCCGCCAGGTACTGGATGTGCTGGAACTGGTTGATGTCGAGCTGGCCGTCCTTGAGCGCGGGGTTCGGCAGCGAGTAGTCGGAGAAGTTCGTCAGCTTGACGGTGACGTTGAGCTTCTCCTTCGCGAGCTTCGTGTAGGTGCTCCAGTAGCCGAGCGACTTGTCCGCGACACCGATGGTGACGGTCTTCGGGGCGGCGTCGCCGGCGGCACCGGCGTCGTTGCTCCCGGAGCGGACGGCTCCGACGATGACGGCGACGACGATCGCGACGACGACGATCGCGGCGGCGACGATCCAGCCGATCGGACGCTTGCCCTTCGGCTTCTCGGGCAGTGCGGGGGCTGCGGACATGCTGGTGCTCCTCGTGGGCCGTGCGTGTGGGGGAGCCGCGGTGGTCCGCGGCGTGGAGACGAGTGTGACGTGCGGTCCACCCCCGGGGCGAGTTCCGTTCCGCTGTGTTACATCGCCGTCACGCAGGCCGTCACGGAGGCCGTCACAGAGCGCGTCGCGGGACGCGTTACGGACGCGGCGCAGGACGCCTCGCGGTCCGGGTTGGTTGACTCGGATCGTGCGCAGCATCGAACTCGTCCTCGGCCCGGAGTCGGACGCCGCCGTGCGGTCCGCCTGGCAGGCCCTCATCGATGCCGACCTGCCGAGCCTCGGTCGGCACCCGTCGCCGTCGAACGCCCCGCACGTCACCCTGGCCGCCGGGGACTCGCTGCCCGTGCCCGCGGGGTTGCGAACGCCGGTCCCGACGTCGATCCGGCTCGGTGGGCTCCTGCTCTTCCCCGCGGGTGCCGGTCGGTCGGTGCTCGTGCGAGCGGTGGTCGTCGACGCAGCGCTCACGACCTTCCACGGCGAGGTGCACGCGGTCGCCCCCGGCGGCGTCGAGACCTCGTTGCCCGGACACTGGTCACCGCACGTCACGCTGGCCCGCCGGCTGCGTGACGAGGACCTGCCGCGCGCCGTTGCTGCGCTGCGCGCCGTGCCGCTGCCCGAGGCGCTCGACGTCGGCGGCGTCCGGCACTGGGACGGCGAGACGCGGACGATCACGCCGCTCGCGTTCACGTCGATCTGACCGCTGGCGGGGCTGCGTCGGGCGCGTTCCCGCTCCCGGAACCAGGTTCCGGACACAGCACCGTGCGATCCCGTGGTTCGGTGTCCAGAACCTGGTTCCGGGCGCGGCGAGCGGCGAGCGGCGCGGCGAGCGGCGAGCAGCGGAACGCTGGGCACGGCCTGGAGGCCCGGGTCAGGTCCCGAGCACCCGCTCGCCGAACGCGGATGCGAACGTCCGCTCCGGGTCGGCCCGGGCGACGAGCTCGCGGAAGTCCGCCAGTCGCGGGTACAGCCCGGCGATCGCCGCGTGGTCGAGCGAGCTCATCTTGCCCCAGTGCGGTCGGCCGTCGAAGGCCGCGAGCCGGGACTCCAGGTCGGGCAGGAGCGCGGCGACCTCGGCCGGGTGCTTCCTCCAGGTGAACGCGATGCAGAGCACGTCCTCGCCCTGGGTCGGGCTGAGCCACAGGTGATCCGCTGCCATCGTCCGGAGTTCGCAGACGTGCAGGTGCGGCTGGATCCGGTCGGCGAGCCCCCGGAGCGCGTCGAGGGCGGCCGCCGCGTGCCGGAGCGGGACGAAGTGCTCGCTCTGCACCTCGGACCCGTGGCTCGGGACGGACCCGATCGGGAAGTGCGGCAGCCGGTCCCACCAGGGTCCGACCGAGCCGTCGCGGGCGGTCCGGTGGTCGTCGCCGGGGGTGCCGGGCAGCCGGGCTGCGCCGGCCAGCGCGTCCGGTACCGGGACGTCGTCGGCGCCGTCGGGCACGCGCGACTTCACCAGGACCTCGGTGATCGCGTCGCCGAACACCGTGTAGGCGCACACGGAGTACGCGGCGGCGTGCACCTCGGCGACGTTCGCCGTGAAGGTGTCCCAGGGGATCGCGCCGTAGACGTCCTGACGCATCCGGTAGGCCGGTTCGACCTCGAGGGTCACCCGGGTCACGATGCCGAGCAGTCCGAGGTGCAGCACGCCGCCGTCGAACGCGGGGTCCGTCCGGTCGATCGTCCGGGCGGTGCCGTCCGGACCGAGCACCTCGAACGCGCGCACCGCGGTGGCGAGCGAGCCCAGTGTCGTGCCGGAGCCGTGGGTCCCGGTCGCGACCGCACCCCCGACCGAGATGTGCGGCAGGGACCCCGTGTTGTGCAGGGCGAACCCGGCACGGTCGATGTCGGCCGCGACGTCGCCGTACCGGGTGCCGGCCCCGAGCGTCACGGTGCGGTGCTCGGCGTCGACGACCAGGTCCGTGGGGATCCCGGTCAGGTCGAGCAGGATGCCCGCGGTGTCGGCGACGTCGTTGAACGAGTGGCGGGTGCCCAGCCCGTGCACCCGTTCGGCCTCCGCCACGACCTGAGCTGCCTCGTCGATCGACGACGGACGGACGACCCGTTCGGCCGTGTACGTGACCGTGCCGGACCAGTTGAGTTCGCTCGTCGTCGACCGCATGCCGCCCACACTGCCATGCGGGCCCGCGACGGGGTCAGTGCACGGGCGGGGGCGTCGGCGCGCCTTCGGGCACCTCGGGCCGGCGGACGAACACCGACGCCAGGATGCCGAACAGGGAGATGATCGCGCCGACCATGAAGGCGGTGCTGACGCCCGAGGCGGTGGCCACCTGGACCCCACGGGCACCGGAACCCTCGACGGCGGTGGCCGCACCGATCGTCAGCAGCGTGACGAACAGGGCGGTGCCCGCCGCACCGGCGAGCTGCTGCGCCGTGCCGAGCACCGCGCTGCCGTGCGAGTACAGCTTCGGGGGCAGCCCGCCGAGCGCCGCGGTGAACAGCGGCGTGAAGGTCAGGGCCAGACCGATGCTCAGCACCACGTGCGCACCGAGGATGAACCACACGCTGGTGTCGACGCCGACGGTGGAGAGCGCCCAGAGCACGGCGCTGACGATGATCGATCCGGGGATGAGCAGCACGCGCGGGCCGCGGCGGTCGTAGATGCGACCCACGATGGGGGAGAGCAGGCCCATCAGCAGACCACCGGGGAGCAGCAGCAGGCCGACCTGCAGGACCTCGAGTCCGAGGACGCGCTCCAGGTAGATCGGCAGCAGGATGAGCGTGCCGAACATCGCCATGAAGCTCAGGCCCATCGCGACGATCGGCACCGTGAAGCCACGGGTGCGGAAGGTGCGGAGGTCGAGCAGGGCGCTGTCGGTGCGCTGCAGGCGCGTCTGCCGGACGATGAACACCGCGAGGGCGACGGCACCGACGACCAGGGCGGTCACCGGGACGAGCGGTCCGGTCGCGCCGGCTTCACCGATGCTGGACAGGCCGTAGACGATGCCACCGAACGCGAAGGCGGAGAGCACGACCGAGACGACGTCGATCGGCGCCTTGCGCGGCGTCGAGACGTTCTGCACCTTGACCATGCCGAGGACCAGCGCCGCGATCGCGATGGGCAGCACGAAGCCGAACAGCCAGCGCCACGAGAACGCGTTGAGGATCAGGCCGGAGATCGTCGGGCCGATGGCCGGAGCGACCGAGATGACGATCGAGATGTTGCCCATGATGCGGCCACGGTGCGCGGGGTCGACGAGGGTCAGGACCGTCGTCATCAGCAGCGGCATCATGATCGCCGTGCCGCTGGCCTGCACGATGCGGCCGACGAGCAGGACGGTGAAGCCCGGCGCGAGCAGGGCGATCAGCGTGCCGACCGAGAACAGGCCCATCGCCCAGACGAAGACGGGGCGGGTGTTGAAGCGCTGCAGCAGGAACCCGGTGATCGGGATGACGACCGCCATGGTGAGCAGGAAGCCGGTGGTCAGCCACTGGCCGGTCGCGGCGCTGATGTCCAGGTCGTCCATGAGCCGGGGCAGCGCCACGCCCATGATCGTCTCGTTCAGGATGACGACGAACGCGGAGACGAGCAGCAGCCCGATCACGAGTCGGGTCTCGGCAGCGGACGGCTGCGAGACGCTTCCCGTGCGGGGGGCGGAATCGACGGCCTGGGTCATGCGGGTGCTCCTGGTGGGTCACGACGGGTGGAACGGGTGTGGCGCAGGACGCGCAGACAGGCCAACTCCCTGAGTGGATGCGATTATTCCGCTTCGCTCCGACATCCGCAGGTGAACGATCGGTGCCGAGCGCGCCGGACGCCGGCACCGCTCCCACGCACGTCCGCTCAGTGCAGGATCGCGAACCCGTCGGCGTCCCCGTGCGGGACGACCGAGCGCAGGGTGACGTCGGTCACGGTCGCCGACGGTGGTCCGGTCCGCAGGCACTCCACCAGGGAGTCGACCGCGACCGACGGTCCCTCGGCCTCGACCTCGACGGTGCCGTCCCAGAGGTTCCTCGCGTAGCCGACGAGGTCGAGCCCGTCGGCCTTCCGAGCGGTCCAGTACCGGAAGCCGACCCCCTGGACCGTCCCCGACACCACGGCATGCACCCTCGTCACCGTCGTCATGTCCTCCACGCTAACCGCGGCTGGCCGTCGGGAGTTTTCGGCCCCGTGACGATCTGTTTCCGGCTCGTGACGAGCGCGCCGTGTCGACAGTGATAGTGTCATCTCAACCCGAACACTTCGAGTCAGATTGACACTATCTCCACCATGGACGAAGCAGGCATCCGCGTCGCGGTCTCCACCGTGATCGTCGCGCTGCGCCCGCACCCCGACACCGGGGCCCCGGCGCTGTGGATGCCGCTCGTCCGTCGCGTCGCCGAACCGTTCGAGGGTTCCTGGGCGCTCCCCGGCGGCTGGGTCGGCGACGACGAGGGGTTGGAGGACTCGGCGGCCGCCCGACTCCGCGAGACGACCAACGTCCAGCCGCGGTACCTCGAGCAGCTCTACGCGTTCGGCGACGTCGGACGCTCCCCGAGCCGGGTCGTGTCGATCGTCTACTGGGCACTGGTGCACCCGGACGAGGCGAACGTCGTGCCCGACGACTGGAACGTCCGGTGGTTCCTGGCCGACGAGCACCCGCCGCTCGCCTTCGACCACGACCGCATCGTGGAGTACGCCCTGTGGCGGCTGCGCAACAAGATGTCGTACTCGCGGATCGCGCAGGCGTTCCTCGGCGACCGCTTCACCCTCGCCGAACTCCGGGGCGTGTACGAGGCGGTGCTCGGCCGAGCACTCGACCCCGCGAACTTCCGTCGGCAGGTCGAGAAGACCGACGCGGTCCTGCCGACCGACGAGACCACGAGCGGGGGCCGGCACCGTCCGGCCCGGCTGTACCGCTCGAACCCCGACCTGGCCTACGCGGACAACGGCCCGCTGCGGACCGGGGCCGATCAGCACCAGCAGCGGAACCGATAGGAAACCCCGTGTCCATCGCCACGACGATCGAACTCATCTCCAACGGCCGGGCCGGCGGGAGCACCTGCACGCCCGACCTCGCCGTGCCGACGTGGGACTTCGACTCGCGCCCCGGGTACGGCCCGGGGTCGTCGATGTCCGACGTCATCCCGACGAGCGCCCCGCGTCAGGGTGTGCTGCCCGACGAGTACAAGACGGCCCCGACCGACGAGCTCCACGAGCGCATCGAGCGGGCGAAGGCCACCCTCGGCGACCGGGTCGTCGTCCTCGGGCACTTCTACCAGCGCGACGAGGTCGTCCGGCACGCGGACTTCCTGGGCGACTCGTTCCAGCTCGCGAACGCCGCCCTGACGAAGCCCGACGCCGAGGCGATCGTGTTCTGCGGTGTGCACTTCATGGCCGAGACGGCCGACATCCTGGCGCGCGACGACCAGCGCGTGATCCTGCCGAACCTGGCGGCCGGGTGCTCGATGGCCGACATGGCCGACATCGACAGCGTCGAGGCCGCGTGGGCGGAGCTGACGGCGGTGTACGGCACCGAGCCCGACGCCGACGGCCGCGTCCCCGTGATCCCGGTCACCTACATGAACTCCGCCGCCGACCTCAAGGCCTTCTGCGGTCGCAACGGTGGCATCGTCTGCACCTCGTCGAACGCCGCGACGGTGCTCGAGTGGGCCTTCGAGCGCGGGCAGCGCGTCCTGTTCTTCCCCGACCAGCACCTCGGCCGCAACACCGCGAAGGCGATGGGCATCAGCACCGACCTGATGCCGATGTGGAACCCCCGGAAGCCCCTCGGCGGCAACGAGACGAGTGACCTCGAAGCGGCCAAGGTCATCCTCTGGCACGGCTTCTGCTCGGTGCACCGCCGCTTTACGGTTGACCAGATCGACCAGGCACGCCGCGAGCACCCGGGCGTGCAGGTCATCGTGCACCCGGAGTGCCCGATGGCCGTGGTCGACGCCGCCGACCACGCCGGCAGCACCGACCTGATCCGGAAGACCGTCGCCGCGGCCACCGAGCCGACCACCTTCGCGATCGGCACCGAGATCAACATGGTGAACCGGCTCGCCGCCGAGTACCCGCAGCACACGATCTTCTGCCTCGACCCGGTCGTCTGCCCCTGCTCGACGATGTACCGGATCCACCCGGGCTACCTCGCCTGGGTGCTCGAGGCACTCGTCCGCGGCGAGGTCCTCAACGAGATCGTCGTCCCCGCCGACGTGCAGGCCGACGCCAAGGTGGCACTCGAGCGCATGCTCGCCGCGAAGCCGCGCGGCTGAGACGCGGACCCGACCGAACGAGGGAGACCACCGTGCACGTCGTCATCGTCGGGTCCGGCATCGCCGGCCTGACCGCAGCGATCCGTGCGAGTGCCCTGCACGACGTCACCCTGGTGACGAAGGGGGCACTCGCCGACAGCGCCACCGCGTACGCCCAGGGCGGCATCGCGGTGGCGCTCGGCGCCGACGACTCCGCGACGCTGCACCAGGCCGACACGCACGTCGCCGCGGCCGGCAGTGCCGACGCCCGGGCCGTCGAGGTCCTGTGCACCGACGGCCCGGCCCGCGTCCGCGACCTGCTCGCGCTCGGGGTGCCCTTCGACCGCTCGTCGGACCCGGCGTCACTGGACCGGTACGGCGACGACCTCGCCCGCGGTCGCGAGGCCGCGCACGGCCGGTGGCGCGTCGTGCACGCGGACGGTGACGCGACCGGGGCCGCCATCGAACGCACCCTCATCGCGGCACTGCACCGACGGCACGTCACGATCCTGGAGCGCACGAGCCTGACCGACCTGGTCGTCCGCGGCGGAGCGGTGGTCGGCCTCGACGTCCTCGACCTGCTCGGAGAACCCCGCCGGCTCGACGCGGACGCCGTCGTCATCGCGTCCGGGGGAGCCGGACACCTGTACCGCGAGACGACGAACCCCCTGGTCGCGACGGGCGACGGGGTCGCCGCCGCCTGGCGCGCCGGCGCCGTCCTCGCTGACCTGGAGTTCGTCCAGTTCCACCCGACCCGACTCGCAGTCCCCGACGGGGGACTGGTCTCCGAGGCCGTCCGTGGCGAGGGTGCCGTGCTCCGCGACGCCGCCGGGCACCGCTTCATGACCGACGCGCACCCGGACGCCGAGCTCGCCCCGCGTGACGTCGTCGCCCGTGGGATCGCCGCCGCGGTGCGCGACCAGGGCGGCGCGCCCGTGCTCCTCGACGCCACCGGTCTCGACGCCGGGTTCCTGGTCTCGCGGTTCCCCGGACTCACCCGGGCCACCCGCGCCGCCGGGTTCGACTGGACCCGCGAAGGCGTCCCCGTCGCACCGGCCGCGCACTACTCGATGGGCGGCATCGCCACCGACGCCGAGGGCCGCACCAGCCTGCCCGGACTGCTCGCCGTCGGCGAAGCCGCCTGCACCGGGGTGCACGGCGCCAACCGGCTCGCCTCGAACTCCCTGCTCGAGGGACTCGTCTTCGCGGTCCGCGCAGCGGACGCGGTCGCCGCACCGCGACCCGGCCTGCTCCGCCTGCGCGGGGACGCCGGTCTCCACGTGACCAGCGTGCCCCGAGCGGCCGACGCGATCCGTGCCTCTCCCCACCTGCTCGGCCGTCACGCCGCTCCGCAGGCTCCGCAGGCTCCGCAGCGCGCCGGAACCGGCAGGCGTGGGCCCAGTCCGACCCTGCCTGGAGGCGCGACCCACCTCGACGACGTCGGTGCCGTCCGGCTGGCGGTCCAGTCCGTCATGACGGACCGTGTCGGGCTGCTCCGTGACGCCGTCGGGCTTGCGAGCGCACGCCGCGACCTCGACGCGCTGACCGCGCCGACCGGCGGCGGCGTGCGTGAGCACGAGGACCGCGCGCTGCTCGACCTGGCACGACTCGTCGCGCTCGCCGCTGCAACCCGCACCGAGTCCCGCGGGGCGCACGCCCGCACCGACCACCCCGACACCGACCCCGCCGCCCCGGCCTCGTACGCCTGGGTCGTCGACCACACCGACGCACACCCCGACGAGCACACGGACGAACGTGCCGACGGCTCCGCAGTCTTCCCGCAGGAGGTACCCGCATGACCACCGACCCCGGCACCATCCCGCCGCACGCGCTGCGTCGCGTGATCGAGACCGCGCTCGAGGAGGACGCGCCCTGGGGCGACGTCACCAGCGAGACCCTGATCCCCGCCGAGGCGACCGCGACCGCGACCCTCGGCGCGCGCGAGCCCGGCGTGCTGAGCGGCGGTGGGGTCTTCGTCGCCGTGATGCACGCCGTCGACCCGGCGGTCGATGCGGTCGTGCACGTCGCCGACGGCACGCACTTCGCGGCCGGCGACGTCCTCGCGACCGTGACCGGGTCGGCGCGGGCCGTGCTGCGGGCCGAACGGGTCGCCCTCAACCTGGTCCAGCGGATGTCGGGCATCGCGACGGCCACCGCCGCCCACGTCGCGGCCGCCGCGGGCACCGCTGCGCGGATCGTCGACACCCGGAAGACGACGCCGGGCCTCCGTGCGCTCGAGCGGTACGCCGTCCGGTGCGGCGGCGGACACAACCACCGCACCTCGCTCTCCGACGCCGTGCTGGCCAAGGACAACCACCTGGCGGTGCTCCTGGCCGGCGGCATCGGCATCGGCGACGCGATCGCCCAGGCCCGCGTGCGTCTCGGACACACCGTGCACGTGGAGGTCGAGGTGGACCGCATCGACCAGATCGAACCCGTCGTCGCGGCCGGGGTCGACACGATCATGCTCGACAACTTCACCACGGACGAACTCGTGACCGGGGTCGGCATCGTCGCCGGACGCGCGCTCGTCGAGGCCTCGGGCGGAGTGTCGCTCGACACCGTCGCGGCGATCGCGGCCACCGGCGTCGACGTCATCTCGGTCGGGGCGCTGACCCACTCGGCGCGGGCGCTCGACCTCGGGCTCGACATCGACGTCGCGGTGCCGACGGAGCACGTCGCGGTTCCCGTGCGGGACTGACCGTGTTCTACCTGGACCGCGCCGCCACCACCCCGGTCCTCCGCGAGGTGCTCGAGGTGATGTGGCCGTACCTGACGGGGGTGTTCGGCAACCCCTCGTCGACGCACGGGTTCGGGGACGAGGCCGCGCGGGGTCTCACCGCCGCACGGGCCGCCGTCGCCGGGGTGCTCGGGTGCCGGCCCGCCGAGGTCGTCTTCACCACCGGCGGCACCGAGGGGGCGAACACCGCGATCAAGGGGATCGCCCTCGCCGCTCCCCGCGGTCGGCACGTCGTCACGAGCGCCATCGAGCACGAGGCGGTGCTGGAGAGCTGCGCGTACCTCGCCCGCTTCCACGACTTCGACGTCACCGTGCTGCCCGTCGGACCGGACGGCCGCGTCGACCCGGCGGTGCTGCGTGCGGCCCTTCGCTCGGACACCACGCTCGTCTCGATCGCGCACGCCGACAACGAGATCGGCACCGTGCAGGACGTGCCGGCGCTCGCCGCGGTGGCGCACGAGGTCGGGGCGCGCTTCCACACCGACGCCGTGCAGTCCGCGCCCTGGCTGCCGATCGGTCTCGGGCCCCTGGGCGTCGACGCGCTGTCGTTGTCCGGGCACAAGCTCGGCGCCCCGAAGGGCACCGGCGTGCTCGCCGTGCGCTCCGGCGTCCCGCTCGAGCCGCTGCTGCACGGCGGGGGACAGGAGCGGGGGCGGCGGTCCGGCACCGAGGACGTGGCCGGTGCCGTGGCGGTGGCGACCGCCCTCGGGCTGGCGGCGGAGACGGTGCGGTCGGGGGAGGGCACGGCGACCACCGTGCGCGACGCGGTGCTCGACGGCGTGCTCGCCGCGGTCCCCGGTGCATTCGTCACCGGATCGCGGGAGCACCGACTGCCCGGGCACGCGTCGTTCTGCTTCCCGGGTGTCAACGGCGAGACCGTCCTGCTCGAGCTCGAGCAGCGCGACGTCGTGTCGTCGTCGGGCAGTGCCTGCGCGGCGGGCAGCACCGAGGCCTCGCACGTGCTCACGGCGCTCGGGGTCCCCGAGGACGTGGCCCGGACCGCGCTGCGCCTGACGTTCGACGCCTCGCTGACGGCCGACGACGTCCGGGTCGTCGTCGGAGCGGTGGCCGACGCCGTGGCGACCGTCCGTGACCTCGGCTGAGGTGTACTAGACGTTCTACTCCATCTCTGGGTACGTGTCCCCCCTTCTGCGGACAACCGATCTGCGTCAGAGTGTCGTCATGGCAAACGCGATGATGACCAGGACCCGACGGGACGACCGCTTCCGAGCGGTGCAGCTCCTGCCGGCGCCGGCCACCCTCGTCGCGCTCGCCCTGGCAGCGCAGCACGACCTCGGCACGGCCCCGCTCGGGCTCATCGCCGTGGTCGGAGCGCTCGCGACCGCCGGGAGTGCCCTGCTCCCGATGGTCCGGCCAGCCGCCGCCCCCCGGTCGATGCCCGCACCGACCGAGACGGACCGGTACCGAGAGGACACCGAACACCCTTGAGGTCCACCACCGTGCGGTTCCCCTGAACCGAGCCGCGCGGTGGACCCAGACCGGATGTCGACCCCCTGATCGACGTCCGGCGCGGGGCGCGACGTTCCCCCTGTCGTCGTGTCCCGCCGTACACCGCGATCCCGCCGTGGGTCGACGTCCGCACCCCTGAGCGGCGTCGGTTCCCCTGCAGCCCACGGCGGGTTCCGGTTCCCCGGTAGCGTCGTCGCATGCCCTCGTACCGCGTGACCCTGGCGATCGGTGCCCTCGCGACCGGCACCGCACCGGACGCCGTCCTGCCCGCCGCGGCCGCCCTCGTGCGCGAACACGCCGTGGTCGAGGCCGAGGACGTCCGCCTGCTCCGTGGCGTCCCGTGCGCGGTCGTGCGCTTCGAGGCCGAGGACGACCGTGTCGCCGCGGCCGTCCGCGACGTCGCGGTCGACGGGCTGCAGGACGTGGTCGAGATCCGCTCCGACGTCGTCACCCGGCGCGAGGGTGGTCGCTGGATCCCGGTCGCCTGACGATCAGGCGGTGTGCGTCGCCGGTGCCGGGGTCCCCGGCCAGACGTAGTCCAGGTCGTCCGGCACGTCGGGGAACAGCTCCCGGTAGTGCTCCGGCGCCTTCTGCACGAGCTTCGAGCGGTGCGAGACGTGCAGGGCCTCGTCGTCGTTCCACGGCGGGATCGGCACGTCACCGCGCTCGTACGCCGCCAGGTCCTCCGGCACACGGCCCAGGTCGAGCAGGGTCTTCTCGAGGCACGTGTCGGCGTACCCGCGCTCGGCCCAGACGCGGCACGTGGCCTCCTGGTAGGCCATCAACGCCGGGCGGTAGCCGCGCCACATCGCCGTCACCGGGTGGTGCTGCCAGCCGTAGTCGGGGAGCGTCAGTGCGCGCATCACCTGCAGGGTCTCGACCCGCTGCTTGCCGAGCCGCCGGTCGTCGAGGACCTCGGCGGATGCCCGGAAGTCGGCGTACGG
Source organism: Curtobacterium sp. MCPF17_051 (assembly GCF_003234595.1). Lineage (NCBI taxonomy): Bacteria > Bacillati > Actinomycetota > Actinomycetes > Micrococcales > Microbacteriaceae > Curtobacterium > Curtobacterium sp. MCPF17_051. Next base: position 46,278 of record NZ_QKSE01000019.1, read on the forward strand.
CAGGAAGGTCTGCATGGCGCGGACGCTACCCGGACCGACTGGCACCCGACACATGTCGTCACGAACGTGCCGCCCGCCCCGGCAGCGTGTGAGCATCGACCGCATGAGCGGAGAACTGGTCGTCGGCGTCAGTGGCAGCCCATCGGACCCCTCGCGGACCTCGACCCTGGTCGCGGCGACGGTGGCCCGGTTGGCCGAGGAGATCGACGGCGCCCGGACCGAGACGATCGAGATCGGCCCGCTGCTCGCCGACCTCGGAGCGGCCTCGGGTCGCGAGACGATGTCCGACCGCACCCGCCGGGCCCTCGAGACGGTGGAGGCCGCGGACGTGCTCGTCGTCGGCAGCCCGGCCTTCCGGGCGGCCTACTCCGGCGCCTTCAAGCTGTTCTTCGACTGGGTCGGGCAGTACGACCTCGTCGACACCCCGGTGCTCCTGACCGCCACCGGTGGCAGCGACCGGCACGCCTTGCTCGTCGAGCACCAGATGCGCCCGCTGTTCGGGTTCTTCCAGTCCACGACCCTGCCGCTCGGGGTCTTCGGCAACGAGCGGGACTTCACCAAGCGCGAGGGTGGGTACGACATCGCGAGCGTGGACCTGGAGCTCCGCATCGACCAGGCCGTCCGTAGGGCCGTGCCGCTCATCCGCGGGGGCTTCGCCACCGCCGGGGCCGCCGACGTGCCCCGTCCCGCGGACTTCTGACCCGCGGTCCGCTCAGTCCGGTCGGTGACGTCGTCCGCTGCGGACGGGCCGTCGCGCCTGCGGCAGGGTCTCGACGACGAGCTCGTACGAGTTGCGGACGAGGTCGCCGACGAACGCCTCGGTGACGCCGGCCCCGCCGTGGAGCGTGATCCAGTGCTCCTTGTTCATGTGGTAGCCGGGCGTGACGGTGTCCCGCTCCTGTCGCAGGGCCTCGGAGTGCTCCGGCTCGGCCTTGAGGACCACGACGGGCTCTCCCGGGACCTCGGTGACCAGCAGGAACACCTTGCCGACCACCTTGAAGACCTCCCAGTCGGGGCCGAAGGGGTGCTCGTGGGTCACCGCTGGCAGACCGGCCGCGACCTCCATCGCGTGCTCCTGCACGGCGGTGCCGTCCAGGTCGTCGGGGTGGCCTGAGTCGTCGCCGTCGTGCGCCTGTGAGGAGTCCGTCCGCGGTGCGCCCGTCATCCGGCCACCGTCGTGAAGCCGAGCACGGCCGCGGCGACGGAGAGGACGGCCAGGACGAGCGGTGGCACGACGGGTTCGTGGCGCCGGGCGTGCACGACGACCGCCCCGATCATCAGCACGGCGAGCCCGACAGCGGCGATCGGGGTGAGGACCTGCGCGGTCGAGGTGAGCAGCGGCAGGACGAGGCCCAGGGCGCCGACGACCTCGAGGGCCGCGATCAGCTTGATCGCGGCGGGGGAGAAGTCTGCGGCCCAGGGCATCCCGCCGTCGATCAGCGCCGATCGGGGGCGGACGAGCTTCAGGACGCCGGCGCCGAGGAAGGCGAGGGCGAGGAGGCCGGAGATGATCCAGAGTGCGATGAGCATGGGGGTCTTCCTGTTGGTGAGCGTGGTGAGCGTGGTGCGCGGTGGTTCAGTCGTGGTCGTCGGGGCGATCGGCGTCGGCGTCCCGCTGGTCCAGGTGGTGGTGCAGGGTGGCCGTGAGTGCCCGCATGGTCTCGAGCTGGTCGGGTGTGAACGCGTCGACGAACACCTGGCGGACCAGCCGGAGGTGCGCGGCGGACGAGCTGCGGAAGACGCTCGCCCCGGTGCCGGTCAGGGTGACGGCGGCGCCGCGAGCGTCACCGCCGACCCGTCCCCGGAGCACGAGCCCGCGTTCCTCCATGCGTTTGAGGTGGTGCGACAGGCGGCTGCGCTCCCACCCGATCCCCGTCGCCAGGTCCGACGACCGCAGGGTGCGGTCCTCGGCCTCGCTCAGGGCGAGCATCACCGAGTAGTCCCCGGGTGAGATCCCCGAGGTGTCCAGGAACGCCGTCGACAGTGTGCGCCGGACGCGCTCCGACGCCTCGACGTAGGCGCGCCACGTCGCCAGTTCGTCCGCGTTCGGTGATCGCCGTCCGGGTCGGTGCTCGTCGGTTCCGTGCACGGTGCCTCCATCGTTGACAAGCCGACCCTATCCGCAGATGATTGACGCGTCAATTACATGATTGACGCGTCAATGAAATGAGGGCCACCATGTCCGACATCACCTTCGGCCTCGACACGTTCGGGGACGTCCCCACCGATGACCACGGCGCCCAGATGGGTCACGCGAGGTCGATCCGGCAGCTCGTCGACGAGGCGGTCCTGGCGGACCAGCTCGGCGTCGACGTCTTCGCGGTGGGCGAGCACCACCGGCCGGAGTACTCGGTCTCCTCGCCCGAGACCGTCCTGGCCGGCCTGGCGACGGCGACCGAGCGCATCCGTCTCAGCTCGGGCGTCACGGTGCTGAGCTCTGACGACCCGGTCCGTGTGTTCCAGCGCTTCGCGACGGTGGACGCGCTGTCGAACGGACGGGCCGAGGTGATCCTCGGTCGCGGGTCCTTCACCGAGTCGTTCCCGCTCTTCGGCTACGACATGACCGACTACGAGGTGCTGTTCGAGGAGAAGATCGAACTGTTCGCCCGGTTGCTGCGCGAGACACCCGTCACCTGGTCGGGCACGACCCGTGCGCCGCTCGTCGACGCAGACGTGTTCCCGAAGACCGAGCACGGGCTCCGGACCTGGGTCGGCGTCGGCGGGTCACCGCAGTCCGTGGTGCGCACCGCCCAGTACGGCTTCCCCCTGATGCTCGCCGTCATCGGCGGGCAGCCGGAGCGCTTCCTGCCGTTCCTGAACCTGTACCGCCGTGCCACGGAGGAGTTCGGGACGACCGCCCACCCCGTCGGCATGCACTCACCCGGGTTCGTGGCCGACACCGACGAGGAAGCGCTCGAGGCGTGGTACCCGCACTACAAGGTCGTCCGCGACCGGATCGGAGCGCTGCGCGGGTGGCCGCCGGTGACGCGGGCCGAGTTCGACCACGAGGTACGGTCCGGCTCGATGTACATCGGGTCCGCCGAGACCGTGGCCCGGAAGATCGCCCGGACCGTGCACGCGATGGGCGTCGGTCGGTTCGACATGATCTACACCTCGGGGGCCCAGTCGATTCGCGCCCGCCTGCGCTCCGTCGAGCTCTACGGCGGTACCGTCGTGCCGCGCGTGCGGGAGCTGCTGGCCGAGATGCCGGCGACGCAGACGACGGACGCGGCCTAGCTGCGGTCAGGGGAGGGCTCGGCGGACAGGGTGTCGCCGAGTCGGGTCAGCAGGCCCCGGAGCACGTCCTGCTCGCTCGCTGTCAGGCCTGCTGTCGTCTGCGCTTCCAGGGAGTCCCAGACGGCCGCGACGGGCTCCTCGAGCGCGCGGCCGGCGGCGGTGAGTGACACGAGGACGATCCGACGGTCCGCCGTCGAGCGCTCGCGGTCCACGAGTCCGAGCTTCTCGAGCCGCGCGAGCGCCTTCGCCGTGGTCGGTGGCTCCACGGACAACCGACGCGTCAGGTCCGCCTGCGACAGCGGGGCTTCCCTCCACAGCTCCATCAGCACGAACTCCTGGCCGGCGGCGAGACCGACGGCCTGCAGCAACGAGCCGGCGAGCTTCCGGTGTGCCTTGGCCACCGCGGGGATCAGCGAGCTGATCGGGGTCGCAGGGCGCTCGGGGCTGCCTGGGGAGTCCATCCGAGTCCTTCCGGAATAATCATTAGTCGGCTTAGCTTCTACCCGACGATCGAACACGAAGGAGTCAACCATGACGACAGGATCCACCCCCACCATCGCCGTCTTCGCCGCCACCGGGAGTCGGGGCGGTGCCGTCACCGACGCGCTGCTGGCACGCGGCGCCACCGTGCGCGCACTCATCCGCGACACCGGTTCCGAGAAGGCCGCCGCGCTCGCCGAACGCGGGGTCGAGCTCGCCCGTGTCGACGTCGCTGATGCCGCCTCGCTCGCCGCTGCGCTCGAGGGCGTCGACGCCTTCTGGTTCATGACCACCCCACCCGGGGGCATGCAGGACGCCGACACCGCAGGGGAGACCGCCCAGGGCATCGCACTGGCCGACGCCGCTGCGGCGGCACGCGTGCCCCGCGTCGTCTTCAGCTCGGTCGGCGGTGCTGAGCGCGACTCCCACGTGCCGCACTTCGACTCGAAGTACCGCGTCGAGGAGCACCTGGTCGCCCTGGGGCTGGTCACCACGATCGTGCGTCCGGTGTTCTTCATGGACAACTTCCGCTGGTTCGCGCCGACGACCGAGGACGGCACCCTGGTCCTCCGCCTGCCGTTCCCCGACGATGTCGTGCTCCAGATGATCGCGGCGCGCGACGTCGGCGCCGTGGCCGCCACGGCACTGCTCGATCCGGACGCCGTCCCGGCCACGATCGAGATCGCAGGCGACGCCCGTACCGGCAGCGAGATCGCCGCGGCCTTCGCCGAGCACACCGGCATGCCCGCACGGTACGAGGCGCTGCCCCTGGCCGTGATGGACGGGCAGGACGACATGCAGGCCATGTTCCGGTGGTTCGCCGAGACGCCCGCCTACCAGGCCGACCTCGACCAGGTCCGCCGCATCGCGCCGGACACCTGGACGCTCGACCGGTGGCTGCAGGCCGTCCACTTCACGCCCGCCCGCTGACGCCGCCGACGAAGCACCAGGGAGACACCATGCAGGCAGTGCAGTTCACCGCGTACGGGTCACCGGACGTCCTCGAGGTCGTGGACGTCGACGTGCCTCGCCCCGGGCCCGCCGAGGTCGTCATCGACGTCGCCGGTGCCGGCATCAACCAGCTGGACACCAAGATCCGCTCCGGGGCGATGGCGGCGGGTGCAGCGCTCACCGCACCGTCCGGCACGGGGTTCGACGCGGCCGGGACCGTCGTCGAGGTCGGCACCGACGTGACCGACGTCGTGCCGGGCGACACCGTCTTCGGCACCGGACGGGACACGCTCGCCCAGCAGGCCGTGCTGACCCGGTGGGCGCTGGTCCCCGCCGGAGTGGACGCCGCCGACGCCGGCGGATGGGGCGTCGCGGTCGAGACGGCGAACCGGCTCCTCACCGAGATCGGCCTCGAGCACGGCACGCTCCTGCTCAGCGGCGCGTCAGGTGGCGTCGGTTCGGCGCTCGTGCAGCTGGCCCGGGCTCGCGGGCTGCAGGTGGTCGGGACGGCGAGCGAGCGGAACCACGCGTACCTCGAGGACCTCGGAGCGGTCCCGGTCACGTACGGTCCCGGACTGGTCGAGCGGGTGCGCGCGGTGGCGCCGAGCGGGATCGACGGCGCGCTGGACCTCTCCGGCGCCGGGGTCATCCGTGACCTCGTCGCGCTCGTCGGCGATCCCCGGCAGGTGATCTCGATCTCCGACTTCACCGCCCCCGGGCTCGGCGCGCGCGTCTCGACGGGCGCGAACCGCACCACCGATCCGCGCGACGGCTTCGTCGAGGCCGCAGCCCTGCCGGGCTTCTCCCTGCACGTCGAGCGCCGGTACCGGCTCGACGAGGCGCGGGCCGCGCACACGGCCGCGGAACGCGGGCACACCGTCGGCAAGCTCGTCGTCATCCCGTAGGCGAAGGCGGTCCGGGACGCGTCGGGTGTCGGACGGGAGGCCCGTGGCGGGTCCGCCACGGGCCTCCCGTCCGCCTGTTGCTCAGCCGAGCAGGGACGCGACGTGCGCGACCGCCAGGCGGTAGCCGTCGGCGCCCGCGCCGGCGATGACCGCCGTCGCGGCGGTGGCGACGTGGTCGACGTGGCGGAACGGCTCGCGCTTCCACGTGTTCGACAGGTGCACCTCGACGACGGGGACCCACAGGGCCTCCACCGCGTCGTGCAGCGCGACCGAGGTGTGCGCGTAGGCGGCGGGGTTGATGACGACCGCGGCGAAGTCGTCGAGCGCTTCGTGCAGCCACTCGACGAGCTCGCCCTCGCGGTTCGTCTGGCGGAAGTCGGCCTCGAGCCCGTGCACGGCTGCCTCGGTGTGCACGATCGCCTCGATCTCGGCGAGCGTCACGGTGCCGTACTGCTCCGGGTCGCGGCGCCCGAGGATGTCGAGGTTCGGGCCGTTGAGGACGAGGATGCGCGACGCGTCGGTCATGGGCCGAGCGTAGCGAACCGGGGGAGCGTTGCGCGGCTCGGACGATGCATGTGCTGGCTATGTGAACGGTCACAAACCGGTGTAACGTCTCCGTCCGGGTCGGCAGAGTTGTCGACTGCAACACACTGACGTGGAGATGTGAATGGTTCTCGCTGCAGCGAACGAAGGGATCCGGCTCGACTTGGGCTGGGTCGACTACCTGATGATCATCGTGTACTTCGCGGTCGTCATCGGGATCGGGTTCACCGCCCGCAAGCAGGTCCGGACGAGCATGGACTTCTTCCTGTCCGGCCGCTCGATGCCGGCGTGGATCACGGGCCTGGCGTTCGTGTCCGCGAACCTCGGTGCCACCGAGATCCTCGGCATGGCGGCCAACGGTGCCCAGATCGGCATGGCCACCCTGCACTACTACCTCGTCGGCGCCGTGCCCGCGATGGTGTTCCTCGGCCTCGTGATGATGCCGTTCTACTACGGCTCGAAGGTCCGCTCCGTGCCGGAGTTCATGCTGCGCCGCTTCGGCAAGGCGCCGCACCTGGTGAACGCGATCGCGTTCGCGGTGTCGAACGTGCTCATCGCGGGCATCAACCTCTACGCGATGGCCATCGTCATCGAGGCCATGCTCGGCTGGCCGGAGTGGCTCGCGATCATCGTCTCCGCCGGCTTCGTGCTCGTCTACATCACCCTCGGCGGGCTCTCGAGCGCGATCTACAACGAGGTCATGCAGTTCTTCGTGATCATCGCGGGCCTCATCCCGCTGACGATCGTCGGTCTGCACCGCGTCGGCGGTTGGGACGGCCTGTCGAAGGCCATCACCGAGACCCAGGGTGTGCAGCACCTGCAGGCCTGGGCCGGCACCGGCTTCGGTGACGTCACCAACCCGATCGGCGCCAACTGGCTCGCCATCGTGCTCGGCCTGGGCTTCGTGCTCGGATTCGGCTACTGGACCACGAACTTCACCGAGGTGCAGCGCGCGTTCTCGGCGAAGAACATGTCGGCGGCCCGGCGCACCCCGCTCATCGCCGCGATCCCGAAGCTCTTCATCCCGGCCATCGTCGTGATCCCCGGCCTCATCGCCGCGGCCGTCGTGGGCAACCAGTTCGCAGACGGAACGCTGACCTACAACGACGCGATCCCGAAGCTCATCCAGATGTACCTGCCGACCGGCGTGCTCGGCATCGCGGTGACCGGTCTGCTGGCGTCCTTCATGGCCGGCATGGCGGCGAACGTCTCGTCGTTCAACACCGTCTTCACCTACGACATCTGGCAGCGCTACATCCGCCCGAACATGCCAGACCTGCACTACCTGAAGACCGGTCGCTGGGTCACCGTGGTCGGCGTCGTGGTCGGCATCGCAACCGCGTTCATCGCGGCCCAGGCGTCGAACATCATGACGTACATGCAGACGCTGTTCTCGTTCTTCAACGCACCTCTGTTCGCCGTGTTCATCCTCGGCCTGCTCTGGAAGCGCATGACGACGCAGGGTGCGCTGTGGGGCTACGTGCTCGGCATCGTGACCCCGACGATCACCTGGATCGCCTACCTGGTCAACCCGGACCTGTTCGCCACCGCCACCGCTGAGACCCTGTACGGCGCGATCATCTCGTTCGTCACCGTGCTCGTCGTCGGCTTCGTCGTCTCGATGCTGACCAAGCCGAAGGACGAGAAGGAGCTCGGCGGGCTCGTCTACGGAGTCGGCAAGATCGACCTGCACGGCGACTCGGTCGCGACGGACACCGCCTGGTACCGCTCGCCCGCCCTGCTCGGCACCGTCGCGCTCGTGCTCTGCGTCGTCCTGTACCTCCCGTTCCTCTGATCCGCGAAGGAGACCACTTCTCATGAGTGACACCACCACCCCCGGCGCGATGACCGAGGAGCAGAAGGCTGCCCTGGTCCGCTCCACCCGCCGACTCGACCTGCGCCGCATCCTCGGCGGCCTGTTCGTGCTCTACGGCGTGATCACGACCATCGTCGGGATCGTGCACTGGAACACCGACCCCGAGAAGACCGGCGGGATCCACATCAACCTGTGGGTCGGGATCTCGCTGCTCGTCGGCGGTGGCCTGTTCTTCCTCTGGGACCGCCTGAACCCGGTGCCCGCCGAGGACATCATCGGCCAGGCCGAAGCCGAGGCGGACCAGCGTGCCGCGGGCGAAGGGCGCGAACTGGCCTGAGGCGCCCGGGTCGGGCGTCCCGGCCTGACGTGGAACGACGAAGTCGCTGTCGGACGACAGCGACTTCGTCGTTTCCAGCCTGGGCGGGTGGACACCTCGACCGGTTGGTTCCCCCACGAAACGGTTGCGTGCTGATCCAGGTGGGTCCAGGTTGAACGTGACGAAAGGAACCGCCATGGACACGATGGTTTTCATCAACCTGCCCGTTGCCGACCTCGAACGCTCGAAGGCGTTCTACGAGGCGCTCGGCTACTCGATCAACCCGGCCTTCAGCGACGACACCGCGGCGTGCGTGGTGGTGAGTGACGCCATCTACGTGATGATCCTGACCACCGCGAAGTTCGCGGAGTTCACCGACAAGCGGATCGCCGACGCCGACACGATCGAGGTCATCAACTCGCTCAGTGCCCCGTCGAAGGAAGAAGTGCACCGCGTCGTCGACGCCGCGGTGGCCGCCGGCGGCACCGAGGACCGCCCGGAGATGGACCTCGGCTTCATGTACCAGCGGAGCTTCACCGACCCGGACGGACACCGCTGGGAGTACGTGTGGATGGACGAGCAGGCGACGCAGGACGGCCCGCCCGCCGAGTGAGCCAGGCGCTGTCGGCGGCGCCCGCCAGGATGGTCGCATGAGCACCGAGCCCGTCGACGCCCCGCCCGTGCCCGACCTCGTCACCGGCGACGACGGCCTCGCCCGGCCGGTCTGGGCGTCGTCGGACGAGCTCCTGCGCGAGTACTACGACACCGAGTGGGGCATGCCCGTCCGCGACGAACGCGGGGTGTTCGAGCGGCTCTCGCTCGAGGCGTTCCAGTCGGGTCTGTCGTGGCGCACGATCCTCGCGAAACGACCGGCGTTCCGTGCAGCCTTCGCCGACTTCGACGCCGACACCGTCGCGGCCTTCGGCGAGGACGACGTCGCACGGCTGATGGCCGACGCCGGGATCGTCCGGAACCGCGCGAAGATCCTCGCGACGATCACCAACGCGAACGCCACGATCGCGCTGCGGCAGGACGGCGGGCTCGCCGACTTCGTGTGGTCGTTCCGGCCGGCGTCCACGCCCGAGCCGCGGTCGTCCGCCGAGGTCCCGACGAAGTCGGACGAATCCCTCGCCCTGTCGAAGGCGCTGCGAAAGCGCGGCTACGCCTTCGTCGGACCGACGACGATGTACGCCCTGATGGAAGCGCTCGGCATCGTCGACACCCACCTGATGGGCAGCCACCGGCGCGGCACCTCCGGGGTCTGGAGCTGACGGAAGGAAGCGGCAGGGGCGGGGTGCGCGGGCCGGGACTATGGTCGCGGCATGGCCGATGAGATCCGGATCGCGTTCCTGCTGTTCCCGCACCTGACCCAGCTCGACCTGACCGGTCCGGCGCAGGTCCTCAGCCGCGTGCCCGGCTCACGCGTGGAGTACGTGGCGGCGACGCTCGACCCGGTGCCGAGCGACTGCGGCTTGTCACTCGTCCCGACCGTGACGATCACCGACGCGAGCGCTGCGGACGTTCTGGTGGTGCCCGGCGGCGACGGTGCCTTCGACGCGATGCTGGACCCCACGGTCGTGGCCTTCGTCCGGCGCCAGGCCCGGGACGCGACGTGGATCACCTCGGTGTGTACCGGCGCCTTCGTGCTCGGCGCCGCCGGGCTGCTCGCCGGCAGACGCGCGACGACCCACTGGGCCTCGAAGCCGATGCTCGAAGCCTTCGGCGCGCAGCCGGTGGACGTCCGGGTCGCCCGGGACGGCGCCGTCGTCACCGCCGCCGGGGTGAGTGCGGGCATCGACATGGCGCTGTGGCTCGCGGCTGAGCTCGCCGGACGGCCCGCGGCCGAGGCGATCCAGTTGCAGATCGAGTACGACCCGCAACCGCCGTTCGACCACGGATCCGCCGAGCGTGCCGACGCCGCCGTCGTCACCCGGGCCCGCGCAGCAGCCGAGGAAGCGCGCGGCGCGAGGGTGACCCGCGCAGCCGCAGCGGTCCTGCACTGATGCGGACCTGCGCACGGTCACGAATCCCCGCTGGGCTCCGCCGAGTGGTCACGACGCGTCGTTCCGGGCGCGGCCAGTCGACACTTCGTGACCGCTCGGGGCCATGCACGCGGGGTGTTGTGACCGGGCGGTGACCCGAGCCGCCGTCCTGCGCTAGATCAGGGCTTTGCGCATCTGCGCCGACGTCACCTGGTACCCGAGCGCCGCGTAGAGCTCCTGCGCCCCCGTGTTGTAGCCGAACACGTTCAGCCCGATGCTTGTCGCACCGTTCTCGGCGGCGGCACGGTGCCCGAGTTCGAGCGCCCGACGGGCGTGTCCGCGGCGCCGGTGCGCCTCGTCGATCTCGACGTTGAACACCCACCAGTCGGTGCTTCCCGGCGTGAGCGGTCCGATCCACAGGTACCCGATGACGGTGTCGTCCTGATCGGTGACGTCCCACACCAGGTGTCCGTCAGCGGGGGAGCCGCCCGGGAACCAGCGGTCGAGTGACTGCTGCTTGTTCGCCTCGGCCTGCTCGCGGGTCTCGCCCGCCTGCATCCGTGACTCGACGTACTCGGCCATCGTGCTCTCGAGCCAGGCCGGCAGACGTGTGGCCGGCATCACGACCAGCCGCGTGTCCGTCATCGGTTGCCCTTGGAACCCCGGCTCGGCTTGCCGCGCATCTTGCCGCGACCGGGCGTGGGCCCCTTGCCGGTGTTCGACTTCTTGCCGCTGCCGGACTTGCCGCTGCCGGGCGATTTGGCCTTGGCCTTGCCGCCGGCGCCGGCGGAGCCGCCCCTGGAGCCCGACGCCCCCGACGCACCCGATTCACTGGACCCACCCTTGGCAGCCGACCCGGCCTTGGCACCGCCACGAGCCGGACGCGAGCCGTCGTCGTCGTCGCGATCCGTGCATCCCGGCTGGCGCGAACTGTTGGCGGTCCGCCCGCGCACCACGCCGATGAACTCCTCGGTGGTCTCGGTGGCGTCCTCGTCCCGCCAGACCAGCGCGATGCGCGTGCCCTCGGCGTTCATGAGCGGACGGCCCACCAGGTCCTTGCGGCTGGCGGCGCGGAACAGTGACTGGGGGAGCACGACGACGCCGACGTTCGCCTCGACCAGGTCGAGCGATCCGTCGATGTCGACAGGCACCGGGCCGGCGTCGATCACGTGGACCTCGGCGTCGGCGAGGTCGACCTCGGCGAGTTCGGCGAGGGGGGAGTCCTTGGGCATCGCGACGACGGCCGTCTCGGTCCAGAGCGGGATGGCGTTGTGCTGCTCGGACACGGGCATGCGTGCGAAGACCATGTCGGCCTCGCCGGCCAGCGTGTCGTCGACGTCGTCGGCACCGATCGGCCGCAGCCGGAGCTCGATGGAGGGGAAGCGTTCCCGCCAGACACGGGCCCACTTTGCGGGGGAGACCCCCGGCACGAAGGCGATGGTGAGAGCCGCGGTCATGCAGACGAGCATAGGGGCCGTACCCTTGTCCTCATGGCGCAGGAACAGACCATGAAGCCCGAGACGGCTGCGAAGAAGCTCGGCATCTTGCTGACGGCCGCTCCGGAGTCCTTCCAGAGCGCTCCCCTCACGCGGACCGCCTTCGACGAGCTCCGGACCGAACCCCCGACCTGGCTCGAGGACCTCCGCCGCGACGGCCCGCACCCGCGACCCGTTGTGGCGCAGAAGCTCGGCATCTCCATCTCCGGCCTGAGCCGTGCGGGGATCGACGACGCGCTGACGACGGCGGACATCAAGACGCTGCTCGAGCAGAAGCCCGAGTGGCTCGTCCGCGAACGTGCGACGCAGGCCGCCGTGCACGCCGAGAACGCCCGCGTGAAGCAGGAGCGCGCCGCCAAGGCCGCTGCCCGCGCCGAGGACTGACCCCACCCGCTCTCCTCCGCCGCACCGAGGACACCCCACGTGCACGAGACCGTCGCCGACGCCATGCTCGTCGTGCCGCAGTTCGCGTCCGTGTGCTGCATCGTCGGTGACCGCTACCGCCCGCGTCCGGGCGTGATCGTGCCGGCGGGCGTGATGCTCGTCGCGATGCTCATGCCCGTCGTCGACGCCGGAGCGGTGTGGACCCTGTTCGCCGCGACCCTCCTGCTCCTGCTCGCGCCGTTGCCCGTGATGCGTCGCCGCCGCCCCGACGGTCGCCGCGCGGAGCCGATGGACGTCCACCGCGCGCTCTCCGCCGTCGTGATGGCGGGGATGCTGCTGATGGGGCACGCGACGGGGGTCGCCGGCGACCACGCCGGGCACGGCATCGCACTGTCCGCGGTGCTCGGCGCCGGCGTGATCGGCTACTGCGCGTTCAGCGGCTGGCTGCTCCGGTACGAGTGGGGTCGTGCGGACCGGCGGGCCGTCCGCAGCGGCGAGGTCTTCGCGATGACCGTCGCCGTGGTCGGCATGACCCTGGCCATGTAGCGGAGCCGCCTGCCCGGTCAGTCGCGCGCAGCCGGTCCGTCGGGTCCGTCAGTCGCGCGCGGCGCTGTCCGTCGAGGCGTCCGCCGCGTGCGTCACCCGCTGCTTCGCCGCCTGGATCGTGTCCTTCGGCACCGGCCGCACACCCCGCCGGATCCCGCGCAGGCCGACGACGAACAGGATCGCGGTCACGATCGCGAACACGACGAACGTGATCCCGGTCGCCGCCCACAGCGGCAGCGCCAGGGCGAGCAGCGCCACCGCGAAGCCCGCCAGCGCGACCAGGGTCGTCACGGCGAACGCGACGGCCACCCCGGTGAGCACCAGCCCGGTCTTCGCACCGCTCGCGCGCTCGCCGATCTCGCGCCGAGCCGAGGCGACCTCGTCACGCACGGCGCGCAGCACCGGCTCGAGGGCCTTCTGCACGAGACCGGCGGTCACCGTGTCGCGGAACGACGGCCGTCCGGGAGCGGTGGCGTCGTCGTGGTCGGTGCTGCTCATGGGGGTCTCCTGTCCGGGCGCGGCGGTGCGCGTCCCCTGACGGGACGCGACTGGTCCGATGATCGTCACGCTGGCTCGCGTGCGCCCGGTGCGTTCCCAGGTTGTGCAACGGACGGGAGGCCCGCCCCGCGTCGACGACGCCGGACGGGCCTCCCGGGTGGTCGGGCCCACGGCCCTACTCGCTGACCTCCTCGAGGTCGTCGATCCCACGTGCGGCGGCCGCTGCGCGGCGGGCGCGCATCGACGGCGCGGCGAGTGCGGCGAGCACGGCCACGACCGCCACACCGGTGCACGCCCAGAACCCGATCGTGAAGGCGTCGTCCGTCGGCAGCCCCTGCGGCGTGCTGTGCGAGGTGATCAGCGCTGCGATGACGGCGGTGCCGACGCTCGAGCCGATGGTGCGGACGACCGTGTTGGCGCTGATGGCCTCACCGGTCTGGTTCGCGGGGACGCTCTCGATGATCGCGTTCGAGCAGGCGGCGAGGGCCATGCCGATCCCGATGCCGGTCAGGACGCCGGAGGCCACCACCTGCCACAGCTCGGCGTGTGCGATCGCCGGCAGCAGGAACGCGGCGACGATGGCGAACCCGCCGATGAGCATCGGCGGCTTCGGGCCGACCTTTCGCACCAGGATGCCCGCGATGGGCCCGGCGACGACCATCATCACGACGGTCGGCAGCAGGAACAGACCGGCCTGGGTGACGTCCTTGCCGAAGCCGTAGCCGAGCGCCGTCGGGAGCTGCAGGAGCGTCGGCACGAGGACGAAGGTGCCGAACATCGCGAACCCGAAGACGAGTGCGACGACGTGGGCGGTCCAGACCCCGCGGACCGCGAAGAGCCGGACGTCGATGAGCGGCTCGGCGACCCGGAGCTCGACGAGGACGAACACGACCAGTGCGACGGCGCCGAGGACCAGCAGGCCGATGGTCTTGCCGTCGCCCCAGCCCCAGGTCTCGCCCTCGCTGACGGCGAGCAGGATCGCGACGAGCGACACCGCGAGGACGAACGTGCCGACCATGTCCAGGCGGCCGGGCTTGCGCACGGGCGACTCCGGCATGCCGAAGACCGCGCCGAGCAGTGCGATGACGACGAGCACGGCGGGGAGCCAGAACAGCCAGTGCCAGGACAGGTGCTCGACGATGGGGCCGGCGGCGACGATGCCGACACCGGCACCGATGCCGAAGATCGCGGACAGCAGGCCGATCGTGACGCTGACCTTCTCCTTCGGCAGCTCGTCACGCACGATGCCGATCGACAGCGGCATCACGGCTCCGGCGGCACCCTGCAGCGCCCGCCCGACGATCAGGACGCCGAGGTTCGGCGCGAGGGCGGCGAGCACGGCGCCGACGAGCAGGATCGACAGCACGACGATCAGGACCTTGCGCTTGCCGATCATGTCGCCCAGGCGACCGAGGATCGGCGTGAGCACCGAGGCGGAGAGCAGGTAGGCGGTGAGCACCCAGCTCGTCGCACTGGTGGAGGCGCCGAGGTCCTGCCCGATGGTGGACAGTGCCGGGGCGACCAGCGACTGCAGGACCGCGAAGGACAGGCCGCCGAGTGACAGGTAGACGATGATCGCCGTGCTGTTCGGCCGGCGTCCGTCGGTGGTGGGGTGCGAGCCGGTCCGTGGGCTCTGCAGAGTGTCGGTCATCGTGCTCCGTGTCGTCGATGTAAACAATTGCTGACATGACGAGCGTACGCGTTCGGGAGAGCATGTCAACGCTTGCTTACATCCCTGTGAGGACCGATAGGCTGCGCTCCATGAGCAAGGACGCCGCGGCCACCCGACTGCTGCTCGTGCAGGCCGCCCGGCGTCGGTTCGCCTTCGACGGGTACCGCGGGACGACGGTGCGCGACATCGCCGGGGACGCCGGGGTGAACGTCGCCCTGATCAACCGGTACTTCGGCTCGAAGGAGGGGCTCTTCCGCGCCTGCCTCGACCGCGTCGTCCGCGCACTGGGCGCCGAGGAGACGAGCGAGCGGGGCCTCGAACGGGCGCTGACCGGCATCATCACGCACATCGTGCGCGCCCCGAACGACGACGACTCCCTGCAGCTCATGCTCCTGCTCCGGTCCTCCGGCGACGACGGCGCCGATGCCATCCGCCGTGAGACGCTGCGCCGGTACGCCGAACGGCTCGCGGGCGCGGTCGGCGGCGCGGGGTCCGAGGAGCTGCTCGTCCGCGCCGAGATCGCGCTGGCGGTGGTGCTCGGGATGTCGATGCTCCGTCAGTCCACCGCGGTGGAACCGCTGGCATCCGCTGAGGACGTCGTCGTGTCGGCCGCGCTCGAGGACGCCCTCCGCGCCCTGCTCGCACCGCCGCGGTAGCGTCGAGCCGTGTCCGACCGTCCCGCACGTCGCCCCGACCCCGTTCCGCGCCTCGACGAGGTCGACGAGCGCATCCTCTGGACCCTGTCGGCCGACGCCCGAATCCCGAACAACCGGCTCGCGGCCGCCGTCGGCATCGCGCCGTCGACCTGCCTGGCACGGGTCCGTGCGCTCGAGGACGCCGGGGTGATCCGCGGCTACCGGGCCGAGGTGGACGTCGCCCGGCTCGGGTTCTCGATCGAGGCGATGGTGTCCGTCCGGGTGCACGCCGCGGCCCGCCACGAACTACGGGACTTCGCCAAGCGCCTGCTCCGGGTGCCCGTCGTGCAGGACGTGTCGTTCCTGGCGGGGGACAAGGACTTCCTCGTGCACATCGCGTGCGAGTCGACCGAGCAGCTCCGGGACTTCGTCGCCGACGAACTCAGCGGCGACCCCTCGGTGGCGACGACGCAGACGAACATCGTGTTCGAACGCCTCGTCGCCGACCGGGCGACCCAGGGCCGCTCGTTCGACGAGCTGCGGCGCTGGCGGGCCTGACGCGCGGAACCCCGGGTCAGCGCTTCCGGGTCATCGGGATGTGCGGGATGCGGTCCTCCAGGTACTCGTCCCCCGAGCGCACGAAGCCGAAGCGGCCGTACCACTGCTCAAGGTGCGACTGCGCGCCGAGGGCGATGCTCGGCGAGCGGGACTCGGCGATCGCGGCCTCCATGAGCTGCGCGGCGAGTCCCTGGCCGCGGGCGTGCTTCGCGGTGGCGACCCGGCCGATGCGTTCGGTGCCGTCGGGCTCGCGGAGCAGGCGGAGCGTCGCGTCCACCGAACCGTTGCCGGCCCAGAACTGCACGGTGCCCGGCTCGAGGTCACGGCCGTCGATGTCGCCGTACGCGGCCTCCTGCTCGACGACGAAGACGTCCTGGCGGAGCCGCAGGATCTCGTGCAGCGTGACGATGTCCAGGTTGCGGGTCGGAGCGTTGAAGATCGAGACCACGGACGGCCCTTCCTGAGAATTTCTTCCGAAACAGGGTGTGTTCCGGACCGGATCGGCGTACATTGCCGGTCAACCACTCTACGTGCGCAGCCGAGATCAGGAGGTGAGCGCATGGACCACCCGTTGCGCGCACCCTGGCGCGCCGCACTCCGCCTCGTCCTGCTGGGCGTCGGGACCCTCGCCGCCCTCGTGCTGCTGTCCCTGTTGCTCGGCGCACGACCGGCCTCCGCCGCGACGACCTCGGCCACACCGACCGAGCAGCGCGGCCTCGTCGGCAGCGTCGTCGACGGCATCGGTGGCACCGCGCAGGGCGTCGCCGGCGAGGTCGGCAAGGTCGTCGGCGGCGTGACCGATCCCGTCCGCAAGGCCGTCGCACCCGCACCTGCTGCACCGGCACCTGCTGCGCCCGCTCCGATCCCCGTGCCCGCACCTGCTCCGGTCCCCGCAGCGCCCGCAACTGCCC